>WGLY01000001.1 GCA_016125335.1 Frankiales bacterium | reverse complement strand
CATGAGAAAGCGGGTCTCCTTCGAAGAGCTGGTCGGTGGTCAGAGACCACCAGCCTCGAAGGAGACCCGCCCTCATCGGCGGAGCCACACAGGTGGGGAAATTCGATGAGCGTCAGTGGGGAGTTTCAACGAGCGCCGTCATCGTCGGTCGCGGTCGCGACGAACTGGGCCAGGAGCGCCTCGAGCGACGTCACAACGACACCCTCTGGGCTGTCGCGATGCTCAACCACAGTCGAATCGACTGCTGAGCGCTGCATGACTTCACGTGACGCCCGACGCCTTCCATGACACAAATCCCTCGTCTCCCTGCTGACGGCACGTTACCCGGAGGCGGACACCACGCCGCGGTACACCCAAGTCAACGCGCCGAGAGGGCTCCGGTGGCGGCAGCCAGGACCCCATGGCGGCTCTCTTCAGTTCTCAGGCTGCGCGTGTGGAAGCCCTTGTTCGGCTCGGAGCGACCACGCATCCGCCGCCACCAACTGCCGCACTACCGCGGGCCGGCCGGCCGGCCGCCCAGGGAACGTGAAGCCCCGACCTCCCGTGTCCTTCGGGTGACAACCAGCCACGCGAAGGACTAGCTAAACGTGGTAGGTCGAGCCGGAGTCCTGGCGGTCCCTAGAGCATCTTGAGCCAGGTACGTAAGCACTTGGGAGCCCGTACCCAAGGGAAGACTTGCAAAGTTGTGCGCGAGCGCCACTGGGATGACCGCGTCCTTGTACAGAAGGGTTCCCACGCGGTCGAGAAGGCTGACAACGGTGCTGAGTTGCGGATACCTCTGAAGATCGATTCCGCCGGCGTCGTCCGTAGTCTCACCCAGGGGTAGGGGAGGTGTGCTGAAGACGATCATGCGCCCGTCGACGGTGTGATACATGAACCGGCGACCGTAGTCGGTGTCATACCCATACGCACGGTTCCCGCTGCGGTGTTGAACGTGAGTTCTGATGTAGGCGTCGGGAAGCGTCAGTAGGTAGCCCCTCGGCACGTAGTCACGGATCGCACGGGCGTGCTCGGCGAGCACTCCACCCTTCTCGATTCCAACCACCACCGGCAGGCCCGGGCCACCGTGCGCTAGAGACTCGGCGTGTATCTGCTGAAGGAACCTCAGTGCCGGCCGCTTGAGACCCGCAGGACGACCGAACATGGCCAAGGGGCCATCCATTAGGAAGGCACACTTCGGCAGCAAACGACCATGATCCGCATCTGCGAATATCCGGATCTGCCACAGGAAAGACAGAAGCTCAAGAACCGACATGAGCCTTCCCAAAGCCGTCTGGTTCGACCCGTCCTGAACGACTTCGTCGTGAGTGCTCGTCGCATCGGAGAAGTAGAGCGACGTGCCGCAGGCCTCGCAGCGCCCCCCGGCCACGGGGATCGTCAGATCTCTGGCATCGCAGTCTCGATCGTGTCGGCCAGGACACCGTTCAAGAGTCACCGCTTCGACGGCGGAGCCAGGTGCGCCCAGCAGCGCGGCGAGGATGTCCATCAGTGACGATGATTGGCGGCTCGGCCCTTCCAGGCGACTCTCCTCGAACATGAGCGACACGGCTTCCCGCCACGCCTCGTGCATCGTCTGTCCACGACGGATTGTCACGACGCTGGTTGGTACCACGCCCTTGACGATCGCCGCAGTGGTTGCCCGCGCTATTGCCACTGGGTCGACGAAACCCCCGGGCGCCGGCGGCCTCAAAGCATCCAACTGGCTGAAGACTCCAGCAACCTGCGTGAATCCGACTCGGGCCGAGGGGAAGTCGGGCCTGACTTCCACCTCCTGCACGGAGCCGTCCACGGAGATCGCGAAGGAGGGTGCCGGTAGGCCGCTAATGGGCAGGACGGCCGCCTCGACCAGCAAGTCGTCGATTGGCGGTGGACCAGAGGCAGCCGGCGGCAGGAAGTAGGACTCCAGGGCGTCACGAACGGAAGGATCCATCGCTGTGCGAACGTGCCCGAGTCGACTGGCTCGTTCCGGAGCACCCTGCGGCTTGATGTAGGGCACGCTAAATCCCGTTCGTCGCTGGCGGCAACGGATCCAGGCCGGCCTCGACGCGTGCCTCGTTGATCATCGATCGATCGAACTTCGCGACCTGGACTGGGACGATGTACTTGCCCGAGCGAGTCTTCATGCGGACGAAACCCCGGTCCTCGGCCGACAGGATGGCAGCTTCGAAGGATTTGAAGTCGTAGTACTTCGACAGCGTGCGGATCTCGTCCGTGTTGTTGAGATGCGCGACGATCCAATTGCTCGTGTTGGCCAGAACCGCCGGCGCTACTGCGGTGACCTCTTGCGTGGCGTAGATGAGCCCAATCTTCAGTTTCGCCGCTTCCTTTGCGAGCCGCACATATGGATTCGGACTATCAGAGTCATACGCCTTGCGGTCGAAGAGGCGGTGGGCTTCTTCGATGACGATCTGCATCCGGTGCGGCTCCTGGCCGGATGTAAAGCGTTCGGTTGCTTGAGCGAGGATGTGATTGATGATCCGCTCCGAGAGCAGCTGCAGGACCTGCTCAGTCCCGCGTGAAAGGTCGACGATGACGACGCGACCACCGATGAGATCCCGATAGATCCGGTCCGAGTAGTCCTCAGTCGCGAGTGGGCTATGGAACGGTGCCAAACGCCGCAGCCATCGCCAGCCGAGTCGGCTTCCCGTCGGGTTGTACAAGGCCAGGACGGCGTCGATTGAGGGGTCCTCCAGCCACCGCGAGGCGTCGCCGTTCCCACTCTCAGCTTCCGCCACCAGCCAGTCCACAACCGCCTGAGCGGCATCGACACCCCGCACAGTGACGCTTCCGCGACCACCAGACGTCATCGTGTACCCCGTGTCCGCACCGTTGAACGCCGTCACAAGTGGTGCGGTCATCACAGTCTGGAACACGGCATTCGTCGGAGTCGCGAATCCGGCCTTCCCCAACAAAGCGTAGAAGCACAATCGCGCCTTACGTGCGCGGTTCTGCCGCGAGTAATTGACCTGCCCGTCCGGGCCCGGCTGGGGATCGGACAGTTCCGCACCGATGAAGTTGTCGATGTAGGCACCCGAAGCTGAGCCGGCCAGCACACTGCCGATCAACTGCTGCGTTGCATCGATCTGCGCGGGGTCATAGAAGTTGATTTGCAGGGATCGAGCCCCATCACCGTCCCGCGCTGTCGCTCCGAATCGGTAAATCGCGACGTCTTCGCCCAGTTGGACGAGGGCGGTGTCGTCATCCTGTTCGTTGGGGTTCGCGTACTCGCCTTGAGGATCAAACAGCAGTTGCCCGATTGGCTGGCTGAGCAGTTTGCTGTGCCGGTAGGTCGCCACGGCGAGGGTCTTCATCGTGTTGGACTTGCCCATGCGAGTCATTCCGAACACGGCCGTCTTCATTTCGATGAAGTCAGCCACGCGAACGCTGACCGGTACCGCGTTCTCACCGTGATCGCGCGCCCGGCGCCGTGTGGAGGAGTATCGAACGCTCCCGATCTGCAGCAAGTGAGGGAGCGTCCCAGCGCGCACTTCGTCCTCGGTCAATTGTGGGTATGAAGCTAGGATCGACAACGCAGCTGGGGACGGTTTGTAGACGCGGTATCGGCTTGCCGCATAGATGTTGTCGATGTCCGCACCGAAGTCGAGCAAGGCACGACCACCGAGCGTGTCAGTCTGGTAGAAGGTGCCGAGGATCTTGCACTCAAGCCCTGACCGCTGCATCTCCTGCTGGGTGAGGGCGTCCACCGTCAACGAGCCGTCAGTCAGCATCTGCCGCATGGTGAACTCGCGCACTTCGATCAACTCAGTCTGCCGCGGCAGCACGCACGTGTCGTCGATGCGGAGGAGCATCACTTCTTCGTCTTCCGGATCACCTGGTCGATCCAGCGGCATCACCGTTGCGAGGAGGAAACTGTGCTGCGCGAGACCTCCCGCGTCGGCCTTCCACTTGTCGTCTGTGGAGACCAGCGCCGTGTGGTAGTCGAGGTGGTACACGCCACCGATCGGGCGAGCACCCGCCAGCAACAACTGGTGGAGCACCGACGACTCGAGCCGTGCCGTGTGCGTCAGGTCCGTCATGATTCCCCTTTTGTGGCTCTGCACCGATCTCCTGCGTGATGCTAGCCACGCGGACCGACAGCGCCCGGTTCATGGGCTCCACGATCTGCTGGCGCCCCCACCGTCAGTGGTCAGCGCTAGGCTGGGCGCTCGATCGGCGGCGGAGGGGTCCGGGCAAATGGTTCGCGTGGCACGCGCCGAACAGGCTGTCGGTACCGGCGGCCAACACGGCCTCGTCGCCGCGATCGATGCCCGCCCCCGTCCGATCCAGTTCCAACTTGACGATCTCGATCATCCCGGAGCCAGCGCGCGCTACCTCAGCCCGCTGCGCTACCCAGGAGCCAAGGCAGGATTGAATCGGGTTCTCCAACAGCTGCTCGCCAACGCCGACGCCCTGCTCGCACGCGAAGTTGACCTCCTCGTCGAGCCATTCGCGGGCGGTGCGAGCGCCAGCCTCCACATGTTGGCGAATGGTGCCGTGAAGCGTGCGCTGCTAGCAGACGCGGACCCCATGGTTTCGTCGTTCTGGCAGGTAGCCGCCGCACAGACAGAGCCACTTATCGCCCGGATGATGGAGGAGCACCACGACTTCGTCGCGCCTGGCGGCGACACCGCTCTCGACCGATGGGACTACTGGAAGAGCTGGACGCCCCGCGCAGGCATGCGACGCGGGTCCGAGCGCTTCGAGCTGGCCGTGAAGTGCCTCTTTCTCAATCGCACCACTTTCTCGGGGATCCTCCACGGTCGGGCCGGCCCGCTCGGCGGGAGAAGTCAGGCCTCCGTGTACACCATCGGCTGCCGGTTCTCTCCCGATGCGTTGGCAGAGCGGCTACGCCTCGTCGGTCACCTGTACGACACAGGCAGGATCCTCGACGTTTGGTGCTCAGACTGGCGCGTGACGCTGGATGAGGTGGCGTCCCGCTACAAGACACTCTTGCCCGACAACGTCGTGGCCTACCTGGACCCGCCCTACTTTGAGAAGTCTGAGCGGCTTTACGCGCTGCCCGAAGCTTCCAAGGGCTTCGACCACATTCGACTCGCTGACTACCTTAGGGAGTCAGCCCGGTACCGCTGGATTCTGTCCTACGACCACCATCCTGAACTCCTGCAGGCCAGCCACTTTGGCTTCCATCGGATGCGTTCTAACCCGCTGTTTGGCGTTCACGGCTGGCCCGTCTCGAAGCGTCTCGTGACACTGAACTACACAGCTTCCTCGGGTCGCGGTCGCGGCCCCAAGCAGGAGTTGCTCCTCACGACTCTCCCACCGTCAGCCGTGCCTACGGACGGTCCGTTCCAGCCTCTGCCGGGCGAAGTGGAGTAGACCAGTTGCGAAACGACCCGGCGCGACGAGTCCTCGAAAGCCGTTTACATCGTTTTCGCTGTCCGGTATTGCCCTGGACGTCTGGTCCGTTCGGCGAGTTGAGAATGAATCCGATACCCGCTATCCCCTACCTGCAAGAGGCGTGCGCCGGGTAGCGAGCTGGCTCGGGTCGGCAGATGTGGCCAGGGGCCAGATCTCATCGTCCGGCACTGTGCGAGCGAGGCCGTAGGACCGCTCGAGCGATTGGAACTGTTCAAAGGGGACGGGCACGAGGCTGTCATCGAGCTTGGCCCGCACCAGGGCGGGGCTTTCGCTCACTTGCTCCCCCGTGAGCCTGTGCCCCGGGGCGTAGATCTGGTCTGTGGCGGCGAGGTCACGGAACACGGTGGCGTTCCAGCCAGCGATCTGGGTGAAGACGCGCACCGTGTCGTGGGCCAGAGCACGAACCTCGCGTGCCGGCCCGCTTGCGTGGACACCGGCCGCGTCGCGACGGAGGGGCATGACGGTTTGACACAGATCACGCACCGCCGCCACCTCGCGCCGGAGGGCGACCGATCCAGGTGTGGCGGTCCGCAGCTCGCGTAGTTCCAGGTGGATCTGCGCCCACACTGCGCGGGCGTCCCGAGCCCGACGGGCCATGGAATGGACTGGGGGTTCCTCGCCGGGCTCTGCGGCGTCCATGGCCAGGTGGGCGGCGATATGGGTATTGACGATCACCGCTGCGGCGGCGTACTCGGTCAGGCAGTCGACGCCAACGTGGGGTTGGTGGGTGAGTTGCCACGCGTTCTGGCGGAGTCGGTCGATGCGGTCGCCGAGCTCGAGGACCGGGTCGCCGGTGCGGATGCCCGGGCGAGCCGTGACCAGGTCGGCGTCACGGGTCCGTCCTCCGGTGGCCAGGGTCGATTCGCGGGCCAGGTCCCTGGCCGTGGACGCCATGTCCTCGAGGTCGGGAAGGCGCCGGGCGACCTCGCGCCAGGGGACGCCGGCCTGGCCAGAGCGCAGGGCCAGGTCCCGGTCGGCTGCGGCGACCGTGATGGCCAGGTCCGCCAGGGTCGCGTACCCGGCGGCGCGGAAGCGGGGATCCTCGAGCAGCACGCCGTCGGGTGAGCGCAGCTGCCCGTGCGGATCACGGTGGGTCGCGAGTAGGTCGTTCGCGGTCCCGAGCGCGCGGGCCGCGGACAGCCACGAAGCGCCGGCACAGTCTGTCGCTGCCGCTGGGTCCCAGTCCGGGGAGTGGCGTGCGGCCCGGGCGAGGGTGTCGATGAACCGGACCGCGGCCCGGTCGGCGGGCTCCGGGGTGGTCGACGCGGTGATCCCTTCGACTCGGCGGGTGCCGCCGGCCAGCTGCCAGGCGTGGCCGTGGATCGCGCCCAGCAGCCTCCAGTACGCCTCGAGGTTCGCCCTCGCGGACGCCGCGTCGGCGAACCACTCGCTGGTGAGGGCCGTCGAGGCGGTCGCGACCTGCCGGGCGGCCAGGCTGGTGAGCTGGCGGTAGGTGGTCCTTCCGGTGATCGCGGTCATGACGGGCGACCGGTGAGCCGACGGTGCGTGGCGGCGAGCTGGTGGGCGGTGCGGGCCAGGCAGAGCACGTCCGCGGTGTCCAACGCCTCGGGATGCTCGCGCAGCATCCGTACCGCGGCGTCCAGTCCCCCGGTCAGCAGCAGGCCCAGCGCGGTGCGGGCGTCCCCGACGTCGTCTCCGGGCAGTTCCCCGAGGTCGACCGTGACGGCATCCGCGGCCAGGTCGGGGTGGACCCACTCGAGGTCCTCGAGCGCCTCGCCGAGGTCCATCGCGGCGAACGTGAAGGCCAGGTCCCGATCCAGCTCCGCGTCGGTTGCGCAGCGCAGCACACCGCGTTGCGCGGTGCGGATCAGCGACCACAACCCCGCCATCCCCGGTTCGACCCGATCGACCAAGACCCCCGCCGTCGTCGTCCACGGCACCGTCATGACGAGCTCCTCTCCTGCGGGACAGACCCCGCCGGCCAGTCCTCGATGTCTCGAACGTGGACCCGTCACCCACCTCGCGCTCGACCGTGAGCACCCGCGGTGGGCAACTCGCCCCCTACTAGGAGGAGTGCAGAAGCACCCCCTCAAACCGGGGTGCCGATCAAGATCATTTGTTCGGACTCGTCTGGCTCCTGCGGAACTCGGTGGCGCGCGACCCCGGTTTGACCCCCCTGTCGTGCACTCCTCCAGATATGGGGACTACTTCCGCGAGCGACCTCGACGGCCGCTTCGCGCTCGTCATGCGAGGTGGTTCGTCGTGATGTCGCTGCACCGGCTCTCGGCCGGCGCGGGCTACCGGTACCTGCTGCGCCACACCGCGTGCGGCGACGTGGAGCGCGACCCGGCGACCCCGCTGACCGCGTACTACACCGACGCCGGCTACCCGCCAGGTCGCTGGCTCGGCACCGGCCTGGACGGCCTCGGCGATGGCACCGGGATCAGGCCCGGGACGGCGGTGACCGAAGACGCCATGAGCGCGGTCTTCGGGGCCGGTCGCGACCCGATCACCGGGGAGCCGTTGGGTCGCGGGTACCCGACGTTCCGGACCCTGGCCCAGCGGATCACCGACCGCTGCGCGGCCCTCCCCGACGGCATGGACGCCGAGGCGCGGGCGTCTGCGGTGGCCAAGGTCACCGAGATCGAGACGGCGCGCCGGACCCGGGTCGCGGTGGCCGGGTTCGACCTGACCTTCACCGCTCCCAAGTCCGCCAGCGTCCTGTGGGCGCTTGCCGACCCCAAGACCCAGGCCGCTGTCGTCGCCGCGCACCGGGCTGCGGTGGACGAGGCGTTGGTGTTGGTGGAGGACCGGGGCCTGTTCACCCGGGTCGGGCAACGCTCCTGCGCCCAGGTCCCAACCCGGGGCATGATCGCCGCCGCGTTCGACCACTGGGACACCCGCACCGGTGACCCGAACCTGCACACCCACGTCGTCATCGCGAATAAGGTCCAAGGCCCCGACGGCGGGTGGCGCTCGGTCGACTCCCGCGCCCTGCACCACGCGGTCGTCGCCGTCTCCGAGGTCTACGACAACCTCCTGGCCGACCACCTGGCCCGCGACCTGCCGGTGAGCTGGTCGTGGCGACCGCGCGGACCCCGGCGGACCCCGGCGTTCGAGGTCGACGGTGTCGGCGACGAGCTGCTGACGGAGTTCTCCACCCGCTCCGCTGGCATCGGTGCCGCACTACAGGACGCCGTCGTCGACTTCCACGCCACCCACGGGCGCGGACCCAGCCGGGTGGAGATCCTGCAGCTGCGTCAGCGCGCCACCCGCGCCACCCGCCCCGAGAAGACCGCGCACCCCCTCATCGAGCTGCTCCGGTCCTGGCGTGACCGGGCCGCCCGCCTGACCGGGCGCACCCCCGCCCAGCTCACCGACGCCGCGCTGGGTGGTTCACGGCGCGGACGTGCCGCACGTCGCGGTCTGCGCGCAGGCGACCTGTCCGAACCGGTGGTGGCCCGGCTAGCCGGTGAGACGTTGGACGCGGTGATGGCCAGACGGTCGACCTGGACCCGGTGGAACCTGCTCGCCGAGGCCGCCCGCACCACCCGCGGGCTGCGCCTGGCCACACCCGCGGAACGCCACGCCCTGCACGACCGGGTCATCGACGCCGCCCTGGCCACCTGCGTGGCATTGGATCCCGGTGAGGTGTTCACCGTCCCCGCCGGCTACCGCCGCCGCGACGGGACCAGCGTCTTCGCCCGCCCCGGTGAGGACGCCTTCACTCACCAGCGCATCCTCGACGCCGAACAACGCCTCCTGCACGCCACCACCGACCCCGGTGCCCCGACCGCGAGCGAGGCCACCGCACGCCGCATCGAGAGCAGCGCGCAGCCCGCCCGCGACCCCGGTGGTGCACCGGTGCGGCTCGCCGACGACCAGGTCGACGCGATCATCGCCATCGCGACCTCCGGGCGTCGACTCGAGGTCCTGGTCGGACCCGCCGGCACCGGGAAGACCACCACACTGCGCGCCCTGCGCTCCGCCTGGGAGACCACCTACGGCCACGGCTCCGTCATCGGACTGGCCCCCTCCGCCACCGCCGCGCACGAGCTCGCCGACGCCCTGCACATCGGCTGCGAGAACACCGCCAAGTGGCTCCACGAAACCGCCGGCCCCGGCGCCCTGACCCGCACCGCGATCCTCGACGGGCTCACCGCACGCCGCGAACGCGCCGTCGCCGCCGGCGACATGGCCGCGCTGCGCACCATGGGCGAGGCCACCCTCGCCCTGGAACGCGAGCAAGCCCTCTGGGCGCTGCGACCCGGGCAGCTCCTCATCGTCGACGAGGCCTCACTGGCCGGCACCTTCACCCTCGACACCCTCACCGCTCAAGCCACCGCCGCCGGCGCCAAGGTGCTCCTCGTCGGCGACCACCGCCAGCTCTCCGCCGTCGACGCCGGCGGTGCGTTCGGGCTCCTCGCCGAACACGGCACCGCCCGCGAGCTGAGGTCCCTGTGGCGGTTCCGGCACCGCTGGGAAGCCGGCGCATCCCGGCTCCTGCGCCACGGTCACCCCACCGTCGTAGACACCTACGCCACCCACGACCGAATCCACGCCGGCGAGGCCGACACCATGGTCGAAGCCGCCTACCAGGCCTGGCAGCGCCACACCCAGACCGGACAGTCCGCGGTCCTGCTCGCCACCGACGCCCACACCGTCGACGCCCTCAACGCCCGCGCGCACGACGACCTCGTCACCACCGGGCACGTCGCACGCGACGGCATCCCCGCAGGCGGCGGCGTCACCGTCGCAGTCGGGGACACCGTGCTCACCCGGCGCAACAACCGCCGCCTACACGTCCCCGGCGGCGGGCACGTCCGCAACGGAGCCCGCTGGACCATCACCGCCACCCACCCCGACGGAGCCCTCACCCTGACCCCCGCCGTGCCCGGCACGCATCACCCGAGGAGCGAGCAGCGAACTGTGATAACCGTGCCCGCCGACTACGCCGCAGAGCATGTCGAGCTCGGATACGCAACGACGATCCACCGCGCCCAAGGCGTCACCGTCGACCACGCCCACGTCCTGGCCACCCCCGGCATGACCCGCGAAGCCCTCTACGTCGCGATGACCCGCGGCCGGAACACCAACCACGCCTACGTCGCCACCGACGCCGTCGACCCCGACTGCGACCAGCTCCCCGACCCCGCCGGCGCACCAGGCCCGCGGGAGATCCTCTCCCGGATCCTCGCCACCACCGGCGGTGAGCTCTCCGCGACCCAGACCCTGGCGCAGCGCCACGCCGACGAGACCTCTCTTGCACGGCTTGCACCCATCCGAACCACCCTCATCGCCGACCAGCAAGCACGTGAGCAAGGCCAACACGCCTCCTTCGACCACGCCGACGGCCAGTCCACATCACCGGATGCGGAGACGGCGGGGCAACTCGTCACGGCGTCGACCACCGACGGGTCGCAGCGGCCCGCCCCAGAGCGCAGACTCGAGCGGGACATACTCGACTGGGCCGAAGATGGCCGGCCAGTTCAGGACGCGGCCGCGATCCGCCCGCAAGAGAGCACGGACTCCGTTGCCAACGCGATCCGCGAGATCGACGACCTCCTCGGTGACCGGCTCAGCTCCTCCGCGACAACCGACGTCGCATCCCGTCCCAGCTGGATGCCCCCATGGCAGGGACCACCCGCCAACCCGAGCGACCGTCAGAAGTGGGGCGCGGACCTCGCACTCCTCGACCGCTACCACGGCCTGACGCCGACCAGCACCGTCGAACCCGGTCAGGCCCGACCCGACCAACTCCACGCAACTGGGCGGATCCGAGGACCCGAGCCGTACGTAGCCGAGGCCTCCCCCGACTCCCCAACACACGACCCCTGGGTGGTGACGCGATGAAGAACGAAGCCGACGTCGAACGCGCGTTCCTCGGAATCCTGCACCCCACGGGCAGGCCCAAACCAGCCGATCCCCAGTGCTGGCCCAGCATGGAGGGAACCGAGCAGGACGCGCTGTTCGGTTGGCTGGAGGACTGGGTGAACTGGGCGGTCGACCGCTACGAACTCGACTACCGCACCATCCCGCCCTGCTGGGCCTGCCACGGCGCCCTGGTCGAGGAACTCTCCGCCCTGCACTCGGCCTGGATCACCGTCTTCCAACCCAGCAGCCGCGGTGACGCGCCCATGGCCTGGCACGACGGGTTCGCGAAGGCCCGCCTGCGACTCGCCGACTGGGTGGCACGCAGCGGATGCCGACCCGGCGAACACCGCGGCGCACTCGGCGACAAGGACGGCCGACCCGACGGCGACCCACCCGCCTACCGCACCGGCGCCGGCCTCCTCGAGCCGAAACCGACGCAGGATGCGGAGTCACAGGCGTAGCGTCACGCGAGCTGGCCCCGGTGTGCGTCTCCCCCGTCGTACACCGGGGCCGCACCATGTCCTGCGGCAGCGGTATGCCGAGCAAGCCCACCCCAGTTGCTCTGTACTCATGCAGGCCACGCGGACCTTGCTCTGCCGTCCCTGCCGTGGACGCTGGCGGACTCCCAGCTCTCCCCGGACGTAACGGCCATCGCGCTCCCCCCCCACGTGCCGGCTCCGGCCGAATCGTGGCCGTGTGCTCGAGCCTGAGCACACGGGGGGTTGCATCTGCGACTATTCCGTAACAGAATGGTCGCATGAGCATCCTTCTGGAGAGCCTCACGGAGTCCCCTGGCCGGTACCTGGAGAAGGTCCCGGTCGGTACCTACGTGCGCGTCTCCGAGCTCCCCGGCTCGACCAGTGCCGCGAAGTCGGCCGCATCGCGGGCCGCCGCTCGCGGCGAGCTCAGTCACGTCAGCAAGGGCCTCTACTACAAAGGTGCCAAGACCCGATATGGCTCACTCACCCCGCCGGTCGAGGACGTCGCCCGCGAAGTTCTGGGCTCTGCGGGGGTAGGCCCCGCCGGGGTGTCCGCCGCTCGTGCTTTGGGCTTAACCACCCAGATCCCCGCCGTTACCGAGCTCGTCACGATCGCCCGTGTCCCCGAAGGCCTGCGCCACGTGCGAGTCAGCACCCGCAGCAACGTCGCACGGCTCGATCTCACCTACACCGAGATTGCGGTGCTCGAAGTGCTGCGGACCTGGCGCACGACCGTCGACGGCGGCTGGAGCGCCACAGTCACCGCGATAGCCGCCCTGGTCGCCGACGGCACGGTCCGCCTAGATGCACTGCGCCGCGCGGCCGCACGCGAGCACCACCGGGAGCTCCGAGACCGGATGCGCGACCTGCTCGGCGAGCTGGCAGCGACCGAGCGTTCGGCCGCGTAGCCCGTGTCCACGCCACCCCGGCTGCGGGAGGATCTAGACGCACTGTCCGTCCTGGTACGGCGCGCAGCCGACCACCTGGGAATCCTGGACACGTTCGTGGAGAAGGACTTCTGGGTCACCGAACTCCTACGCGCGGTTGCACCCGGCTGGGACATCGACGGACAGCACGTCGGAGCCGTGTTCAAGGGCGGGACGAGCTTGTCTCGGGTGTACCGGCTCACCGAACGGTTCTCCGAGGACGTCGACATCCTCCTCGTCTACCCCGACAGCCTCAGCACGGGGCTGCGCGAGCAGGCGCTCAAGGGCATCGCCGAACGCGCGCGGACGCACCTCGGCCTCGACCTCGAACAGGCCGTGAGCAGCAGCCCCACGCGCGGGGTCAAGCGCAACGTGTCCTACTACTACCCGCGCCGCTTCACCAGCCCTGCCGCCCGGGAGCACCTGCTGCTGGAGATGGGCTCACGTGGTGGACCCGACCCGCACCTGCCGGGGACCGTCACCTCGATGGTCGCGGAGTACGCCCGCGACGTCCTTGGGGAGGCCGAGGACACCTGGCAGGAGTGGGAGCCTGTCCAGGTTGCGGTCCTCGGCGCCGAGCGGACACTGCTGGAGAAGTGCGCGCTGTTGCACGACCTCGCGGTCCGCATCAGCGAAGGCGACGCCGACGCGCTCAGCAAGATGCACACCGCCGGTCGTCACTACTACGACCTGCGATGCCTCATGAACTCCCCGCAGGTACTCGCTGACCTCGCCGCCATGGGAACTGCCGGCGTTATGGCTTTGACCGCCGACATCGACGAGCGCAGCAGCGGCGCTGGCTGGTCGTTCCGAGCGCGGCCGGCTGGCGGGTTCGCGACGAGTCCCGCGTTTGACCCGTCGGGCGCGTGCTACGAGGCAGCTGTCACGTCGTACGCGACCGCGATGGCCATGGTGCACGGCGACCGGCCATCACTCGACGACTGCTTGGCCGCCATTACTGCGCACCCCCACCTGCTGTAGCCGTAACTCCGGCCAGGTGGAGATCCCCCGCGCCGAGGGGATCCGCGAGCACTTCCTCATCCACGTCGTCTGCGACCACCTCGATGACTTCTCCATCGTCTTCATCGTCGTCATCATCGTGATCATCCTGCTTGTGTCCTTCGTCGTGTACTTCGACGCGACCTTCTCGTACCCCCTACGCGCCGCGGTCGATGTCGCCGTCACTGTCGCTGTCGAGGACGTCGACGTCGACGTCGTAGTTGCTGCCCTCGATACGACCGTCGCGCCAGAAGCGGGGGAACTCCCTTAGAGCTGCCAGACGTCGACCATCGGCGGTTCTTGCTCCCGTGGCGCAGGCTGCCACCGTGGTGTGTTCCAGGCGATCGTCCGCGTCGTCTCGGCGCGGAGTTTGGTGAGCTCGTCGTCGATCTCGGTGGCCGTGGCAAGGACGAACGTGGCGGTCGAACGCAGCAGCGCGGGGTCGCCGCCGGACCAGCCTGCGACGTAGGGGACGGAGTAGCCGCCGGCGTCGACGCCCGCGGTGGTGGTGATCAGGTAGGCGATGGATTCGGCCTCGATCTCGGCGATGCCGCGGCAGTCCACTGACCGGTGGTAGGCATCGGCGAAGCGTGTGTCGTGGCCGGCTCGGATGTGCCCGAGCTCATGGGCGAGGGTCTTGACTGCCTGCGCCGGGTCGACGTCGTCGCGGATCCGCACGGTGCGGTCGTCGAAGCGGGTGTAGCCGTTGGCGCCACGGCAGTCACCGCGTTCCACGGTGAACCCGTCGGCACGGACCAGGGTGCTCAGCTGTTCCCAGAGCCGGTCCGGGGCTGCACCGGTGAGGAGATCGGGCGCAACGTCGGGGAGCGGGTCCCCATCCGTCTGAGTGACGTCGAAGACGTGGACGATGCGAAACCCGCGCAGCACGCGCTGTTCCGCCTCGTGCTCGGGCGTGACCAGAGGCGTCGCAGGCTGTGTCGCAGGTGTGGTCCCGGCCTTCTGGTAGAGGCAGGGCGCGAGGATCGCGATGCCCTTCTCCCCCTTGCACACCGACCGGCCCAGGCTCTTCCAGGTCCGGAAGCCGGCGACCCGGGTCGCGTCGGGTCGTTGCACGGTGATGAGCAAGACGTTGGACGGGCTGTAGGTCGGGAGCCGCGCAGCGACCTGGAGCATGGCACGCCACGCGTCGCTGTTCGCGAGGTCCTCGACCGCGGTCGTCAGTTGGGCGTGGAGTGCGACGAGCCGCTCGACGCGTTCGGCGCTGTGGGTGGGCACCATGGTTTCCTCCAGGCACCGGTCAGGTCCCGGCCGCGGTGGCGGCGGGCAGGTGGACACCCGCGCAGACGGGGTCGGACCAGCCGAGGTACCCGGCCCGGGAGACGAACCCGGACTCGATCTGGGCCAGCGTGACGAGGTAGACGCCGCCGTCGAATCCTGTGCGGTTGTTGAGGACGTCGTTGCTGACCAGCTTGATCCGTGACGGGTCGCAGCCCGGGTCGGTGGCGACCACGAGGGAGACGTGGCCGTCGGGTCCGTGGGTGGCCCAGAACACGAACGCGCCGACGGGTGGGCAGCGCTGGCCGGGGTGGGCGTGCCCGGTGGCGACCATGACCGCCCAGTGCGCGAAGGCCGAGTCGTAGCCGCTGTTGGCGAACCCGTAGGCCCGGCAGGCGAGCCGGTCGCACTTGTTGTTCCAGCCGGACCGTGTGCCGACGAGGTCGAGGGAGGTGCGGATTGCCGCGGCGACATCTGCCGGAGTGCCCGCTGGCACGACGACGCTGCCCACCGACCCCAAACTCGCGACGCAGGACGCGTCGACTGTGGACGGCGCTGTGGATGAGCCGGTGGACGGTGGCGTCACCGATGGGTTGGCAGCGACCGGGGCGGTCGTGGCCGACCAGGTGCGGGTGTCGGTGCGAACGACGCTGAGGTACTCCTGGGTCGAGGTCGGGAGCGCCGGGTAAGCCTCCAGCGCCGGTTGGCCAGCGTGGTGGAGGAGGGCAAGGTCCTCGAGGTCGGTCAGGTCTCGCGTCGAGGCCCAGTCCGGGTGCGCGGTGCGGAGTGCGTCGACCTGGTCGAGCAGGTTGCAGAGGTACTTGCCGGCGACGGCGGCGTGGATCTCAGGGTCGGCGACATCGGAGCTGCCGTTGTGGTTGAGGTCCGCTCCCCACGGCGCGCCGTAGGCCGAGGACCAGGTCGCGGCGTCGAGCGCGAACAGCCCCCGTCCGCCGTTCGTGCCGTGCGCGTCGGGGAGGAAGCCGGAGTCCTGGGCCATGACGGCGGCGATCCACGGCTCGGGCAGCAGCGTGCAGGTCGAGTGGGTCAGGGCGATCCACAGGCGTGCTGGCGGGGGCACCGGCGCGGTCGAGGACAGGGCGGTCGCGGGCAGCTGCGCGCAAGCGATCGCGTTGCTGCTCAGCCCGATCAGGGCGAGCAGCGCGAGGGCGGGTGCGGCGAGGAGTCCGGCGGCCGCGGTGCCGATCGCGAGGACTCTGCTCATGACGCCTCGACCAGGGTCGGCGCCTTCGAGCCTGCGGCGGTTGCCTTCTCGATCTTGGCCTGTCCCTCGCGCAGTGCGGCGGCGTCGGGCCGGTCGGGCCAGGGCGCCAGGTCGATCACGGCGGGTCGGGCCTGGCGCAGGAGCAGCACCCCGGTGCCGAACGGAAGTGTGCGCAGTACCGAGGGCGGCATCACCGGGACCTGCCGGAGGCTGGTCGAACTGGAGCGTTCCCCGGCACGTCCCTGCGACAGGGTCTGGGTGGGTTCGTCGATCTCGCCGAGGAGGCGGGAGACGTCCTCGAGGTCACGCAGCTTCGCCAACCCGCCCAAGACGAGCTTGACGGTCGCGGAGTCCCAGATCGCATCCGCGGCATGCTCACCCCACCGGTGGCGGGCCTGGGCCAGGGATTGCAGGACGGCCAGGGTCGTGATGCCCGACCCGCCACCCTCGGCCATCAACGACGGGAGCGAGGGCAGCGGGCTCAGGTTCGCGATCTCGTCAAGGGCGAGCAACAGCGGCGGGTCCAGCCGTGCACCCTTTGACCGGGCCGCCACGGTGCGCGCGGTCTCGGTGATGTCCTCGACGAACGCGGCCACCAACGGTGCGCACGTCCCCGAGGCCACCGCGGACGCGAGCAGGAACAGGGTCCCGGACTCGCTCAGGAACTTCGCCGGGTCGAACGCGTCCTTCGGGTCGGGGTCGACGGCGGCCAGCACAAGCGGGTCGGCCAGTGCGGCGAGGGACTGCCGGACGCCGAGCCACACGCTGTCGCGGGTGCGCGGGTCGCAGTGGATCGCCGCGTCCAGGGCGTCAGCCCAGCCGGAGGCGGCGTTCGGGTGGCGGGTCAGGATGCTGATCGCGTCCTCCGCGAGGACCGGGTTGAGTGACCACCGGTACAGGTCGAGGGCGCCGCGGCCGTCTAGGGCGGCGGCGTGGAGCAGGCAGCGCAGCGCGCTTTCGCACTGCCCGGCCCAGAATCCCGAGTCCGACACCGATCCGCCGAACCCGGCGCCGGACGCCATCCCGCGGGCCCGGACGAGTGCGACCCGGGGTTGCTCGCAGCCCCGCACCGGGGACCAGCGCAACCCGCCCTCGAGGCCGGCGAGGCGTTGCGGGTCGAAGATTGCCACCGGCCCCTTCGCTTGGCGGGCGTGGAAGGTGACGGCGAGGGTGTCCGGGCGGGTCGAGGTCGCCACCACCGGGCCCGGTGCGTCCAGGACCCACGGGATGACGACGTGCAGGCCCTTGCCCATCCGGGGTGGTCCGACCAGCAGTGCGGAGTCCTCGACCGAGCACCACAGCTCGCGACCCTGGACCCGCCCAAGTACGTAGCCGGCGTCGCGTGGTGTCAGATCCCGGTCGAGGGAGGGGCGGGCGTGCGCGGCGCGGGCCAGCACGGTCGCCGGCCCCGCGGCGGCCTGCGCCTCGCTCGACGTGGCAAGCCCCGGCAGTGACCGCACCCGGTCGGCGTCGGACCCCGTTCTCGCGGTGACGCGCCGCCACAGCACCGTCGCGAACCAGGAGACAGCGACGACGGTCGCGATGACGAACAGCGTCGCGGCCCAGTACACGACCGGGCCGGGGACACTCTTCGGGTCGGGCCACGCCCACCCGGGATCCCCGAGGTGCGCGAGTGCCTTCACCGCGGGGACGAGCTTCGTGGGCGGGAGCCCATGGCCGGTGAGGACGCTGGCCAGCGCGGCACCCAGCCACAGCACGACCGCAAACGCCAGGAAGACGACGAGCGCACCGAGGGCGAGGGACGTGTGGTCCCCGCCCTGTCCGAGCATGGCGCCGCGCGGGCGCACCAGAGGGCGGTGTCGGGGCGTCATCGCGACACCAGCCCCAGGTCGTGAGCCTGGCCCTGCGATGAGTGCGGGACGCGATCGGGGCCGAAGTCGTAGCCGGCGATCCCCAGGTAGGGGACCTCGTCGCGCGGTGCCGCCGGCAGTGCCAGGGCGCTCTCGCGTAACGCGGAGGTGAGCAGGTGCCCGGTGGCCAGGACGTCGGTGAGGTCCACGCCCGGGTTGCCCGCGGCCGCACGCAGCGCGTGCGCGGCCCGGTCGGCAGTGATCCGGACGTGGTCGCTCGCGACCGCGCGGGCCAGGTGGGCGGGGTCGGTGCAGGCGGCGGACTCGACCGCGTCGCGCAGTTCCCGGGTGCCCGGTCCCGGGCCGAGGCGGGAGCTGGCGCGGTGGACCTCCCAGGACACGGTCACGACGTCGACCGGCTCTCCCAGCTCGGCAAGCTGGATCACGGCCGCGTAGACGGGTCGCCAGGCGGTGTGGGTGAGCGCGTCGGGTCGCAACCAACGGGCGACCTCGCCGATGTGGTCGGGACGGGCGATCAGCGACGCAACCAGTGCCTCCTCACCGCGGCGCACCGCCGCAGGATCCAACGCGGGGTGCGCCTGCAGGAGCCGGTCCGCGCCCAGCGCCGACACCGGAACGCCCAGACCGACGACCTCGACATCGGTGCGGGTCGGGACGGGGTCATTCGTCGCGTAGCGCCACCGGAGCTCGGCGTTGTCGAGGCTGGCATCGACCTGCGCGACGACTGCCGTGACGGGGCGGCTGTGCTGCGACAACCCCGCCGAGAGTGCCGCTGCCTGCAGGAGCACGCCCTGACAGGCGGTGTCGCGACGCAGGGATGCTTCCAGCACCATCGCGGCGTAGCGGCGTCCGACCGGGCGGGTGGGTGCCGCTTGAAGCAGGTCGAGGAGATGCGGCAGTTCCGCGCGGGGTCCGAGCCGGTCCGTCAACGCGAGGCCGACTCGCTGCGGGTCCAAGGGTGCGTGCGCCGCGTGGAGCTCGCGAATGCTCGCGTAGACCGAGCGGTGCCACGGGTGGTCGAAGTCCTCCGCACGCAGCCACGCCGTGACGTCCGCGTCGAGCCCGCGTTCGAGCATCAGCGCACCCAGGGTTGCCTGCTCGGCCAGATGCACGGCGTTCACCGCCCCTCCCCCGACTCAGTCGCTGCGCGCATGGCGGCGTCGGTGTCGAACACCGCGAGCTCGTCGACGTGCAGGCGATGCCGCACGACGTACGATCGCCCGGAGACCTTCCACAGCCCGGTGCCGCGCGGCAGCGCGGGGAGCAGGTCGCGCTCGGTGCCCGTAAGCCCGAGGGAGGTCGCGGTGGCACCGAGCTGGTCGCTCTCCTGCCGGTAGACCACGCGGGTGGAGCAGTCCGCCAGCAGGCCGTCGGCGATGGCCCGCGCCTCACTGCCCTGGGAGCCGACGGCGTCGAGGTCGGACAGGCGGTGCAGGACGAGGAGGTTCGCGACGCCGTAGGCGCGGGACAGCTTCCACTGGGCCTGCATCCGGCGGATCAACGGCAGCGACCGCAGAAGTCGCCAGGCCTCGTCGTAGATCACCCACCGGTGCCCGACGGTGGCGGAGGTGAGGGCGGCCTCGAGCCACGACGACGCACACGTCATCGCGACGGCGAGGGCGTGGTCGTCGGACCCGAGCGCGGACAGGTCGAGCACCACCATCGGTGCGCCCGCATCCAGGGTGTGGGTCGATCGCCCGTCGAAGATGCCGGCCAGGTCGCCGCGGATCAGGCGACGCAGCGCGAAGGCCAGGTCACGACCTTCGGCAGCCCGCTGCCCGGTGCTCGTGTTGTCACGGGTGGCCAGCGCCGGGTCGGGGTCGATGAGCGCCTCCACGACGTCGCGGACCGTGGGGGTGGTGTGGCGCTCGGCCTCGGTGAGCGCGGCGTCCAGGGCGCCGTACTCGACCGGAACCAGCTCACGACCCAGGGTCGTCTCCGCGACCGTCGCGAGCAGCCGCAACCGTCGCCCCCGCACCACCGCACGCCACGCGACCGGATCGCCGCCGCGAGGCGGCGACCCGGGGTCGAGCGGGTTCAGCCGGGTAGACAAGCCCTGGCCCAGAGACACGACCGTGCCGCCCACGGCGTGGGCGACCGGCGCCCACTCCCCCTTCGGGTCACCAGGGACATACACGCGGCGGCCAGCCGCGATCGAGCGCACCGCGAGGGACTTCGCCAGCGCGGACTTGCCCTGACCGATCACCCCAGCGAGCAGCACGTTCGGGTTGGTCAGCGCCCCGGCGGCGTAGAGCGCCCAAGGGTCGAAGCAGAACGGGCCCCCCGTGAGGACATCCACGCCGAGGTAGACACCGACTTCGGCCGGTGCAGGGGCGAGGAACGGGTAGGCGCCGGCCAGGGTCGCCGAGCTCGCCCGGTGCGCTGCCACCCGCATCGGGCTCCCGGTGCGCCAGTGCCGGGCATCGGTAGCGAAGGCCGAACTGCCGGTGGCGCCCCGGGGCGCGCGGGCGCTCACAGCAGACCCCTCGCCAGCGGAAGGGCCGCGGCCGCATGAGCTTGCCCCTGCTGGCCGACCAGCAGTCGCAGCTCGCACATCGCTTGCGCTGCAGCGGCTTCCGTGGCGCGGCAGGCGGCTTCGAGCTCGACGCGGCTGCCCGCGGAGACGGTGATCAGGCCGGCGAAGCGCAGGTCACCATGCCCGCCTACGAGGTCCTGCTCTCGGCGCAGGAGATCGTCCGCCTCGGCACGGGTCGACGCGTCCTCGAGCCGCCCGATCCGGGCACGCTGGGCGGCGTCGGCGGTGTGCTCGACCTTCGCGCGTCGGATCTCCCGCAACGCCGCCGACGCCGACAACGGCTCCGCGATCAAGGTGAACGCTCGACGCGCCCCCGGGGCCAGGAGCAGCGGCTGAAGGAAACCCGGGTGGAAGTCGCTACGCGGCCACTCCGCCACCCAGTAGACGGCGTGATGCGCGGAGTCGGTGCGCACGAACTCCCAGAACTCCGCCACCCCCATCGGCCCGACCAGCCCGTCTCCCGTTTCCAAATGTGGGCCGTCCAGCGCCGCCATGGGGTCATACGCGGCGCGCAGCACCCCACGAAGGCGCGCCGGTGACACGACACTGCGAACGTCGACTTCAGCGGCAACGAGCGCGTCGGTGATCGCTGCCAGGTGCTGCTCCACCGCGTCGATTACGGCGGCGTTCACCCGTCGGGAACCGCGCGGGACCCGGACCGCCACCGCGAGGAAGCAGTCGCGCCGGTCGGTCAGCGTTGTCGACTCTGCGAGAAGGTCGGCGACCACCCGAGTCGCCCACGGCGCGTCCGCCAGCGCGTGCTCAAACCACCATCGGCGAACACCCGCAGCACCGTCCGCGCTGCTCCGGTGCAGCAGCTGGACCCGGACGATCTCCGGTTGCTGGCACAGCGAGGCCAGAACCCGACCCCACCCGCTGACCCGCAGATCCTGGGACCCGGGGTCCTCCAGCAGGAACCCGCGCCCGGTGAGCTCGAGGATCCCCGTCACGGTCCCTGACCGACGATGGAACACCAGCGCCGCACCAGTCGTCGGTGAGGCGGTGATGGTCAGGCGCCCCGAGAACCCGGGCAACGACAACGACTCTGGCCCGCTGTCTCGCAGCGGGCGTGCCACGTAGCGGGTCGCCCGGAACACCCGACGCAGCACCCACTGGCCCACGATCGGCAGCCACCTCGTGACGGGCCTGCCCGCAACGCTCACGAGTGCGACTGCGGCGAGCGTCCCCCACACCGGTGCTGTGACGGCGACCCCGACGGCGCCGGCGCCGTACTCAGCAACGACCAGCACGACCAGGGCGACGCCGAGCACGGTGAGCTGACCAGCGTCGAGGCCGAGCAGCACTCCGCGGCGCTCGAGGCGACCGAACCTGACCGACGTCGCCGGCGTCGCGGTCATGACCGATCACCGTCCCCGGAACGTCGAGCAGACCCGACCACGACACCGGACCGCTTCGTGCCGCTCGCCGTGGACGGCGCGACGGTGGGTGCAGACGTCGCAGCCGGAACCGGGTTGGCTGAGCCGCTCGCCCCGGCCGCGGCACCGTTTGAGGCGCCCGCCCCACCAGCGGCGGCGGCCGCCCCACCCGCGCCGCCGAGCAGCATCGTGGTGGCCGCGGACTGCGCCATGAACCTGGCCTGGGACCCCGTCGCCCGCATGGCACTCGGCACAGGACCGGCCGAGACAGCGCCGTGCATGACCGCGGCCGCTTCCATCCCGGACCAGTGCACGAAGCGCCAGGTCAGCCAGGGCGCGAATACCGCGATGCTCAGCAACAGCAGACCGACGAGCAGGTCCGACAGCGAACCCGAGGCGGTGCTCGACGCCGGTGCCGACCCGTCCCCCGAGACGGTCGGACCGATTCCGGCGAACGCGCTAGCACCCACGACGAACACGACGACGATGACGACCTTGCAGAACACCAGCGCGACGACGACCTCGATCCATCGCCGGGTCCACACCCGGGTGTGGTCCCACACCTGACCCGCGAACGCGATGGGTGCGAACACCGCGACGAGCATCAGCGCCGCCTTGCGGAACAGCAGCACCCCCCACATCAGGAGGAACCCGGCGATCATCGCCAGACCGAGCAGGATCTGAAGGACCGGCCCCGCCTGAGGGCCCGCGAGCCACGTGAGCTGGAGGAAACGAGCCGCAGCCCCGGTCACAGTCGTGTTCGCCGATGCGGCGATGAACGTGCAGATCTGATCGGCAGCGAGCAGAGCGGTCTGCGTGACCGCGATCGCGAGGGCAGCGCCGAGCAACGCCTGGCCCACCCCGACTACCGCCCGCACCAGGCCGCCGGGCTCGCGCCTCACGACCGCGGCGATCACCTGAAGCACGAACAAACCCACCACCGCCGGCAAGGTGATCGCGGCGATGACACCGAAGTTGCGGGTGAACCAGTCCGCCGTCAGATCGATCCCTGTCGTTGCATCAAGCGCCGCCAGCGCGGTCGCCGAGACCTGGTCGGCAGCCGTGACGAACGCAGAACCGAGACCGCCCAGGATCGCATCGGAGGCCGCACCACCCACCGAACCCGCCACTCCCCCAGCGGCCTGGCACAGCGGGTCGAGAGGCCCCGCACATACATCGACCCATGGCTGCGCCATGTCAGTGGATCCCCGCGCCGAGGCCGGAGAAGAACGCCACGATCGCGTTCGCCCCGCCGATCAACAACGCGCCGCCCGAGGCGACCAGCACACCGGTCTTCCCAGTGGTGGCCTGGGAGTAGTTACCGCCGTGATGACCCAACGCCCAAATCATCACCGAGATCACGAGCGCCGCCACGCACGCGACCAGTCCCCAAGTGAGCAGGGCCCCCACTATCTGCTTGAGCACACTGAGCCCGGGCAGGCCACCGTTGTTCGGGGTCACTCCCGGGTCCGCCGCCAGCAGAGCTGTCCGCACCCGCATCGCGATCATCACCACGTCTCCCAACGCAGAGTCACCTGGCTCGCGAATGAACGAGCCCTCTACTAGGAGGAGTGCACGGAAGGGGGGTCAAACCGGGGTGGGCGCTGAACTTCCTCGTGACGGCAGTGGTCGCGCGTCGTTCACCCGTCGGCTCACGTTGGATCCAGTCGACCGCGACGGACATGCCGCCCCTGCAGGTGGATTTGGTCGCGATGACCGGCAATGTCGCCAGGTCTTTCTGGGGGATGACGAATGGAGCGCAGTCCTGCGGGTGGCTCGACAAAGCCTTCGCAGCGCTGGCCGGATCGCCTTCGAAGCCACGGATCCATCGCGACTGGCATGGGAGTCCTAGTCCAAGCGGGACTCACTGACCCGCGCCCTCGTACCCCAGGTTGGTGTGGTTAAGAGCTGGAATGAAGTGCGAAGCATTGCCGGTCAACTCGTCACCTTTGCGACGACCTTCAACGTCGCAGGGCAGATTCTCACCTCCGAGTCGACGCTCAGGTTCCGCTCCCGCGACGACACCGAAGTGTCGCTCGACTCAGCAGGTCTTTCGTTGGTGGAAGTGCGAGACGCTCCAGCTCGACCGGGGCTCGAGTTTGTCTTCATCGCTGAACTCGGGGAGTGACCCCCGGGCAACTCAGAGCAGGTCAGCGACTTGTTCGCATGCCCAGGCGCTCACGGGTCCGCGCGAGGACACCTCGATTCCGTGATTGGCCGCGAGCTCGCGGGCGAGTGACGGATGCGCCTTGAGGTAGAGGGCTGTCGTGCTTCTCGGGAGCCGCCCGCGGTCGGAGGTAGGGATCTTCGTCGCCTTCGCCCATCGGCGCACGTCTGACGGGTCAAGTGCCACTGAGATTCCTTCGTCGGTTGAGTTGGTTCACGTCGACGCTGCGATAGACGACACCGAACCAGGGCGGGTTCGCCCGCCCCATTCGTTGGTCCCAACGTAGTTGATCGCGACGGAACCCATCGCATGACAACTCAAGACGACCGTTCCCCACCCTCTCAAGCGTTCTCATCGACGCCTCGCGCGTTGCGACTCGACGGGAGGTTAAGCACCGCTGAGGGTGCTGAGGAGTTCGATGATCTCGTCGCTGAGGCCGGCGTCGGGGTCGATGGCTTCGGTCTGCGCCCGCAGGCGACCGACCAGGCGATCGATCATGTCGGTCTGACCCTCAAGGGCGGCAGCTCTGATGGCGTGTCCGTAGAGGAGTTCTGAGGCTGGGTCGGCCAGTAGGCCACGCGCCGCGGCTCTCAAAGCGGCTCGGGTGTCGTGTCGGTCGAGTCGGATGACGCAGAGCTCGTGGGCGATGTCCACGATGGAACTGGTCATCTCCTGGGCGTCAGCCTCCGCCCAGATGTAGGTGGTGGGATCGATGCCGAGGAAGGGTCGGCCTCGCACGAGTTGGAGCGCCCGTTCCAAGTCTTCCGCTCCGCCGTGTCCCGCTGCGAGGCCTTCGTTCGCGAGGCGCAGGAAGTCATGCCAGTCGCAGCTCACGCCTGCACCGACCCGGTAGTCGCCAGCCTCGGCGACCAAGGGGAGATAGTGAGTACCGTTCGGTGCTGTTCCCAGCCAGGAGCGTGTCCGCGAGACGAAGGTGTTGCGGGTCTCGACGGTGACACGGCGTCCCGGCCACATGGCTTCGTCGATCTCGGGGGCGCTCGCGCCGGGGTGCAGCGTCAGGTAGGCGACGAGCTCCGCGGCTCGCGACTTGCGTTGATGCGCGTGCCCGGGCTGGGTGTTCTGCACCTCGACGCGACCGAGGACGCAGACACGCGGCCCCTCTGTCACGGCCGAGCCCACCGCGTTAGCTTCCCGCTCTGCAGCCGGCGGTGGGGACAGGGCCGCCGAGACGGCCGCGCGGTGAGCGTTCAACGCATAGATCGGCGTTCTGGGCGCGGACGGCGTCGCGACAGACTGCGGCTGCGGGAACACATCGGACACCACGACGTCGGTGCGGGCAGGTTCTGGGTCGGTGGCGAGCGTGAGGAGTCCGACGACGGAGTCGAAGTCCTCAGCCGTGATCCGCTGGGTCCGGATGACGAGCCCGAGGGGGTCCAGAATTCCGGTTCCGTCTGCATAGACGCGCAGGTCCCATCCCTGGCCACCGGGGGTCGCGGTGATGATGGCGACACCGGACCACGGCTGCGCCTCGGTGCGGACGGGTGTGATGAAGATGTGTGGCGTCCAGGTGTCCGGCGCCAACCCACGCGATCGCGCGACGTTGACGTCGGTGACTCCGGCGTCTTTCAGGATTTCGGACACCGCGGAGGTGGTCTTGTCGACCCGGGGTCCGGTCGCGTCGTCGAGGTCGCAGCCCTGGACCCGCCCGCTGTCGCTGACGGCGGCGAGGTCGGCGAACTCCGGAGACAGCACGAGCGTCGTTGCCGTGGCCAGCGCGCTGGTCGCCAGCTCGACAGCGAGCGCCCGAAGCACGTCGCTTGCACTCGCCTGATCGCCGGCAACCGTCAACGTTCCGGCCGCTTCGAGGTTGAGCAGGACCACGGAGTCGCCCGCCGTCCCGATGGTGACCAGTGCCGGGTAGGGGTTCAGCTGCTCGGCATCGGCGGTCGAGTCGATTGCGGTATCGCGGTTGAGCCTCCAGATGCCGGGGCCGGCGGGCATGAAGGGGTGCACGGGGTCACCCGGGTCGTCGGTGCTGAGGTCCAGGACCTCCGGGGACAGCGTGACGGCCTGCACCCGGGGCAAATCTCGGCCGCTTGCCCGGCACGTTGCCGCCAGGGCGGCGAGCGCCTGGGTGAGGGTCTCGATGGTGATGGGGTCTTGGTGGGCGCGCAGGGTCCGCTCGACGATGCCCGCCTGCGCGTCAGGCATCGGGAGGCGGTTGCCTGGTCGGCGTCGTTGTTGTTGGCGTCGGCGGCGGCGGGTCAGCTCGGCCACGATTCCGGTCGCCGTGAGCACGGTGAGACCCAGGGCGATCTGGTTGAGTCCGACGCTTGAGCTGTCCAGGTCGGCGGCATCCGCGGCCGGCACCGCGGCCGATGCCGACGTGGTCGGGCTCGGGTCGGCGGGTTGCGGTCTCGCAGTTGCTGTCGCAGATGCCGGCTCGGGCCGGGGACCAGAATGCAAGTGTTGGTGTGGTGCGGGCGCCGCGGGCGTAGTGGTTGAGGTTGATGGCCGAGCCGGGCGATCGGTGTTGTGGTGATCGACGGTGGCCGTGCCAGTCGACGTAGTCGGCGGCAGCTTCAAGATCCAGCCGGTGAGAATCACGTCGGGGTCCGTCAGTCGTCCACCCACATGCTGGTCTCGTCCGAGGTTGAGTTGGTAGATCTCGCGCCACCGCTGGCCGTCACCAAGGTGGTGTTCCGCGATACTCCACAGGCTGTCGCCGTGCCTGACCTGGTAGGTGCGGTCGGTGTGCGGCCTGCTTGCCTTGGGTGCCGGGTGGTGGTTCGGTGTTGCGGGTGTGCTTGGTTCGGCGTGGGTGGGGAGTAGGAGCACCCAGCCGGGGTAGATCCAGTGCGTGTCGGACAGGGTGCGTCCGTCGGGCTGGGGTCGACCGTAGTTCAGGCGGGCGATCTCGCGGAAGCGTGAGCCGTCGCCGAGGTACCTCTCTGCCAGGCCCCACAGCGTGTCTCCGCGGTGCACCGTCACGCTTCGGTGTGTTCCCTGTGCGGCCCGAGCTGGCTGTATGGCGTTGTTGGGCCGCGCGGCGTCGGCACGCGGTTCCGCGCGCGAGGGTGCTGCGGACCGATGAGGACCGGATGCGCTGATCGCTGGGCTGCTGGCCGCATCGAGGACGACGCTGACCCCGGTCGTGGCAGCGGCCGGCGCCGCTGTCGATGCGGGGTGAAGGGTGAGCAGGACGGCGGCGGTCGCGACCAGGGCGGCGGCGGCGTGCTGCGGGACGCTGAGAAGAGGGAGTCGTGGGCTGGGCAGCCCGCGCAGGATCGCGATCGCTTCCACGATGACGGAGAACGTGAAGGTCGCCCAGGCGAGCCAGGCGAGGACGGTCAGCGCGGCCAGGAACAGGTGACCGTCGTCGGGTCGGGTCAACGCACCCCACACCGTCGACCAGCTCGGCATCCCGACCACGTGCAGCTGCCCCACGACGAGGAGCAACGCGGGGATGCCGGCGACCAGCGCGAGCAGGAGCGTTGCTGCCCCGAGGCCTCGGACAAGGTCGCCCGCGGTGCGACGTGGCGCGGCCAGGACTGGTTCCGGGCGTGCCGCTCGCCGAGTGAGGGTGTCGCGTGAGCGCGGGTGGTGGGTCATGGTGTCGCTCCTGTGACGCCGCGGACGAGGGTGACGTGGGCGTGGCCGTGCACGGTCATCGTGGTGATCCCGATCAGGCCGAGAAAGACGGTGCGGGTCGTCGTGGTGACCTCGACGTCGAGGGACTTCCCGGCGTCGGTGACGCTGACGGTCCCGGTGACTCCGGCGCGGCGAAGAGACGTGTTCGCGGCGGCAACCGCGGCACGCGCATCTACCGTAGGCGTGGCACCGGTGATGGCCGCGGGCACGTTGATGGCCTGGCCGCCGGCTCGAGCCGCATCAGCGGCGACGGCGTCGGCGTGCTGCACGGCGCGGATCTTCGCCCCGCCGTCGACGACGAGCCCGAGGAGGACCAGGAGGCCGACGACCGTGATGGCCAGGAACAGCGTCACCGATCCCGCGTCCGACCCGGACGGAGTCTCGGTGCGTCGCCAGCGGGAAGACATCAGCGAGCCCGATACGTGTCGAGGACACTCACGGACTGACTGGTCAGCGAGCGGGAACCGGGCACACCGGGGACCGAGAGGTCCCCGAGATCCAGCGTGCAGGTGACGCGGGCGGTGACCTGGGCCGGGTTCCCGACCGCAACCGCGAAACCAGTGGTGTCCACGCTCACCGTGACACCCGTGCAGTGCAGGTTGTGGGCCGCGAGGTACTCGGTGGCGGCCCGCGTGGCGGCGGCACGGGCGGCCTGCGGGGTTCGGGCCAGGGACGCTTCGCGAGCCGCGGCCTGGGACGCGCCGTCGATGGCCTGGCTGGCGATCTCGATGCGACCCGCGACGATGACCAGCCCGAGCAGGAGAAGGACAGCCGGGGTCAGGATCGTCAGCTCCAACGTGATCGACCCCGTGTCCCGACGGCGAGGGGACGCACCGGCGGGGGTCATGGGGCGCCGTCGGTGGTGAACCGTTCGACAGGTCCCACAGCGATCGCGGTGACCTCGATGCCGGGGACGCCGGGCAGCACCGACAAGGACCGGCCAGTCACTGCGATGCGGACCACGGTGGGCGTGCTTCCTGCGCTGCTGATCGTGGTCGCGGTCAGCGAGTCGCCAGCCTGCTGGTCGAGGAAGTTGCGGGTTCGTGCGACGCCCGCGTCGGGTCGAGCACCGTAGGCGGCACCGGTGGTGACGCCCTCTTCGGCGGCGGCGAGGGCGAGGTTGTGGGCGTAGAACCACAGCCCGCCTTGCACGATGGCGAAGACGAGGAGCAGCAGGGCTGGGCCGAGGATCGCGATCTCGACGCTCGCCGAACCCGCGTCACCGCCGGGGCGGTCACGCTTGCGGGGGCTCGCGGGCGTATGCATGTGTGGCTACTTGATCTGTTCGGTGCGTCGGGTCACGGCCAGGGTGATCGCGGTGACCAGCAGCGTCGCAACGGCGATCAGCCCGAGGGTGATGATCACCATCTCCAGCGTCGACACACCAGCATCGCGGTCACCGCCGCGTCGTGCCGTGTAGGCGCGGCGGGCCCGGGCGCTGAGGCCTCCCGCGGCGATGAGGGCGGGTCGGATCAGGACGTCGCTCATGTCGGATCTCCTTGTCGCTGATGGTGCGGCCTGGTGGTGGGCGTGATCCTCGTGCGGGTGATGTGCCTAGCCGAACAGGATGCGGGCGAAGGCGGGGTAGCCGATGAGGGCCATGAACGCGATCCCCAGGAACGCGACGGGGACGATCATGTGTTCCGACGCCGCGTTGGCCGCGGCGGCGTTCGCGGACAGCAGCTGGCTGCGCAGCGACGCGGCACGGGCGCGCAAAGTCGCGTAGACGGCTGCCCCGTCCTCCCCGGACAAGCGCATGATGTCGGCGATGTCGGCGAGCTCCGGGACGCCCACCGCGTCCGCGAGCTGGGCCAGGCCCGTCCACGGCGGCTGACCGGCGAGCTCGGCGCGAGTCAACGCATCGCGGATCCGGAGGAACGCAGGAGAGTCTCCGACGGTCGCGGCGCGCTCGAGGGCCTCGACCGTGCCGGCATCACCGGCGCGTTCGAGTGCGACGAGTTCGAGGTACGCGCAAACCGCCTGGCGCAGCTCGTCGCGCGCCGCGCCGGCGCGACGTCGCAAGTCCAGATCGGGGACCGTGAACAGCACGGCTGCCAGTGCCAGCGAGGCCACGGCGGGGATCACGAACGGTGGGGACACGCCGAGCAGCGTCATCATGGCTGCCAGCAGGGCGGGGAACACCAGGCCGAGCAGCCCGTAGCCGAGCTTGCGTACTGCGAGATCCTCCGGGGTCTCCCCGACAAGGTCGAGGTCGCTGCGGTAGCGGCGCAACCCGAACGCCTGCACGACCGGGGGCACGGCACGGTCCCGCAGATGACCGAACCGACCGGAGCTGGGTGCCGTCATGGACGGTGTGGTCGCGGTGGCGTCCAGGCGATCCAGGGCGGCCGCGAGGTCGGGGGTGTTCGGGAGCAGGGAACGCACCACGAGCGTGACGCCGGCTCCGAGGGTCGCGCCCGCGAGGACGACCGGTGCGCTGATCACCGCACACCCCCTGGCCGCGCCAGGGCCGACCCGTTCGTGAGGTCGATGCTCGAGGAGCCGAGCGCCGAGGACCCGGGAGCCGAAGTCAGGAATCTCGATTCGGGCTTGGACAGCGTCAGGGCGCGCATCCAGGCCAGCGACCCGACGAACCCGAGCGTGATCACCACCAGCACCAGCTGCCCGAGCAGCGTGCGGTAGGGCGCGAGGTAGGTGCCGTTGAGCGAACCGACGGCGACCACGCCCAAGGTGATCAGGGTGACCGCACGTGCGGTCGCGCGTGGCTTGGCGCGTTCGGCCTCCACCTTGCGGCGCATCGCGACCTCCTCCGCGACCGAGTCCGCGACCGCGCTCAGCACGCGGGCGAGGCCGGGTCCGCGGCGGCGGGCACCGAGGATCAACGTGGCGACGATGAGGTCCCCGGTCGCGTCGTCGAGGTCGTCGGCGAAGGCCCGCAACGCGGTCTCCGTCGGCCACCGCGCCGCCAGCCGCGCCGCCAGCGCGGACACCTCATCGATCAACGGGCCCGGACACGTGCGCACGGTGGCGGCGATCGCCTGCTCGAGCCCGACACCGACAACGAGGATGTCGGACAGTCGTCGAGTCCACTCCTCCAGCGCCTCCACTCGGTCGATGGCGACGGCAGCGGTCCGGGACGTCGAGAGGATCACCGGCAGGCCCACCACTGTGACCGCGACGATGAGGCCGGCGACGAGCCATCCGCTGAGCAGCCACACCACGACGGCCGCGGTGATCGCGGTCGGCCACCGCCACCGAGACCACGACGTCGCCGCCACCCGAGTCCGCCGACGCCGGGACTCGGGTCGCCAGGACCGCGACGACGCGGCACGCACCGGGACCCGGCGCCACCCGAGCGCCACGAGAAGAACACCGCACACCACCGCGGCGCCGGCGAACGCGGCGAGCAACCCGGTCATCACCGCCCCCCCACCCTGCTCAGCCGCGTCGGCCACGTCCCCGACCTCGCGTCGAGGAACCCCGGGTCGAACCCGGCGCGGATCAGCTCCGACAGGCACGCCGGTGCGTGTGCGGGGACCGCTCGACCGTCGGGACCGGGGGTAAACACCGTCGTGGTCGCGGGGCGCCCGAATTCGCCCATCCCGTTGATCTCGAGGACTTCGGAGACGAACCGGTGCCGGCGACCACCGATCGCCGTCTCGTCGAGGAGGTTCACGTGCACGAGGAAGTCCACCGACCCGGCCAGCAGCCGGTAGGCGAAGACATCGGTCATCCCGATGTCCGCCGACAGGCACAGCGTGACGATGCGGTCCAATGCATGGTGCGCGGTACGGGCGTGGATCGTGCACAGCGACCCGTCGCCGGTGCTCATCGCCTCCAGCATCGGGACGGCCTCGCTACCCCGGACCTCGCCGACGATGATCCGACGCAGGTTCATCCGCAGCGAGTCCACAACCAGATCTGAGAGGGTGACCTCGCCGGCGCGACGCCCAGCGGCGTCCTTCTCGCTGCTGCCCTCCCGCGCCTCCATCGCCACCACCCGCGGGTGCCGGTCGGGCATCTCGTGGAGGTGGAGCTCGTATTCGCGTTCGATCGTGGCGAAGCGCTCCATCGGCGGGAACTCGTTGGCCAGCGCACGGATCAGAGTGGTCTTCCCGGCGTTCTGCAACCCCGTGACCACGATGTTCTTCCCCGCCCGCAACGCCGCACGCAGGAACGCCACCAACGTCGAGTCCACCGTGCCCAGTGCGACGAGGTCGTCGAGGTCGACGTCGCGGACCCGGTGTCGGCGCACCACGACCTGGGGGCGGGGCGTCGTCCACGCCATCGCAGCCAGGCGGGAGCCGTCCTCGAGGCGGATGTGCAGCCGCGGGTTCGCGGTGGTGAAGGTGCGTTCCGACCCGCCGACCCGCGCGGCGAGGAGCTGCAAGTGCTCGATGAGTTCCTCATCTGAGTCCGCGACCGCAGGTCCGGGCTCCTCCCTACCGTCGGCGTAGGACACCCAGACCCGGTCGTGGCCGTTGACCTCGATGTTCTCCACGTCCGGGTCATCCACCAGCGGCTGCAACCGGCCGAGCCCGAACAGGGCCGCCATCACCGCATCGGCCAGGGCGTACTCCTGCTCCACGCTCCACTGCGGTTCACCCGCATGAACGCGGTCCCGGGCCCGGGCCGAGAGGACGTCGGCCAACAGGGACCGGCACAGTTCGCGGCGAGCCGTCGCGTCGCTGACAGGGTCGGCCTGCAGCCGCGCGGCGAGCTGCTCCGCGACCTCACGGCGGACCTCACGCACCAAACCGTGGTCCAGCCCTCCGACAGTCTCGGCTTCGGACTCGGGCCAGTCGTGCCCGGCCGCTCCGGTCGGCCAGACGTGTCTGGCGTCCGGTGCGGTGAGGTCCTCGAGGTCCCAGATGCGAAGGGGTTCGGTCACGGCGTCGCTCCCGCCCGGTGATTGGCGGTCACGACTGGGGCCGGCACCGTGGGGACAGCCGACGCCCGGGTAGTTGCGTGGGCCAGTAGTTCGGTGGCGCCGGCGTTGGCGGAACGCATCAACGCCGAGCGGGCGAACCGCCACGACGCCGCATCTCCGTCGGACAGGACGGCGGCAGACGCGGGGTCCCAGGCCATCCGGGCGCGGACGGGAAGTCCGACTGCGGCTGCGATCTCACCGGCGCCGTACGGCTGGCCCTCCCCCACCACGACGCACCCCAGCGAGTCGGTCCCCCCGGGAAACCCGGTGCGCTCCTCGACCAGTCGTCGCCCGGTGGCACGCGCCGCTGCGCTCGCGCGCAGCGACGACCGCAGCACCAGCAGCACCAGGTCGGCCCGAGCACGCAGCGCCGCAGCCTCGTGGGCCGTACCGACCCGACCGAGGTCGACCAGCACATCGACCCTCGAGAGCTCCCCTTCGGGGTCGGCGAACACCTCGGCCAGAGCGAGCCACACCCCGGCCAGCGACCGAGCCTGCGCCGGATCACTGATCCCGGTCAGGAGCAGCCTGGTCGCGGACTCGTCTACCGCGATCAGGTGTTCCCACAAGCCGGCGCCCAGGTCGGCGGGGCGTGCGGCGGCAAGTCCGAGCACCCCGTCGGTGCTCGAGACTGCGCCCCTCAGGTAGCCGGGCGCGAGGTCCCCGCCGGCCATGTCCGCGTCCACGACCAGCACGCGGCGACCGGGTGCGACCTGGGGCCACGCCCACGCCAGGGCCAGCGCGGTCGTGGTGACGCCCGGGGACCCCTTCGCCGAGGTCAACGCGATGACGGTCATCTCAGCCCGTCCTCGGTTGCACGACCACCGCGATCCGTCCCGTCGCCGCGCGCGCGGCCAGCGCCGGCCCGTCACCGGTCGCGACGGTGACGTCCACGACGGTGACGCCGTTGACGTCCATCCCACCGACCCGGACCACCGTGGCGGGAATCGTCGCGGGCGCGACCGCGGACGGGTCCGCGTCGGCGGCGGGGGTGTCCACCACCAGCACCCGGTCGCCGGGCGCGAGCCCGCCCGCGGGCATCCGGGTCGCAGGGATCGCGACACCGACCAGCACCTGACCCGCGGCCGGGGGTGCCGACGCGGCGAGCTCGGCGCGGGACAGCAGAGATCCCGCTGACAACGACGCCGCGGCCACGCTGCCTACGACGGTGTCCAGCTCGGAGGCGGGAACGGTCGCGACGTTGGGATCGACCGAGACATCGGTCGTGGTCAGGTCCGCAGCGGTGATCGGTGACCCGTAGGGCACGTCACGGGCGAGCACCAGCACCGCAACACGCTGACTCGCCGAGCTCACCAGCCACACCGACGTCAGGGCGCCGACCGCGACCAGGGCGAGACCGAGCGCCAGCATCAGCGGACGGCGGCGACCCTTCGGCGCGGCCACTCGAGGCGCGACCGGCATCGGGCGACTCGCGCTCGCAGCGGCGGTCACCCTCGTGGTCGGGGTCGATCCGTTCGTCGCCGTCGTCATGGCGCCGCCTCTCGTGACTGCACGCTGGAATGGGTCAGGACACCAGGACCTGCAACTCGCCAATACGCACCGACGTCGTCGACGTCCGCGTCACGGTCAGCACGCCGGACTGCCCACCACCGGCCCAGGTCACCGACCACGTCGTCGTCGCCGTGACTGTGTAGACCGACCCCGGCTGCGAGGCCGACGAGCGGGTGTAGCGGTACCCACAGGTCGGCGAGGCAGCCGCACCCTTCGACGTCGTGTAAACGGTGCCCGGGTTCGTACAGGTCACTGAGTGCCCGTCACCCATGTCCCATACGATCTTCTGCGCCCGGGCCGTCGCCGTCACCGACAGGCCAGGCACCGCCGCCGTCGCCGATGTCGGTCCCCACGTTGAGGGCGACACGGTCGTCCAGAGCCACACCGGGAGCCCCACGAGGCCGGTCTTCCCCGCACCCGGGGCCATGCCGATCTCCGGACCCGTCAGGCGCATGGTGTCCAGGGCGCTCTGAGCCAGCATCGCCGGCGTCGCTGAAACTCCGCCGTAGCCTTCGGGCGGGTTCGGTAGCCACGCCCAACCTCCACCCGATCCGGGTGTGCCAAGGCATGTCGTCAGGTAGACGTGACCCTGCGGGTAGTGGCCATTCCATGCCGAAGAATCCGGCGCAGGCGGGGGCTCGACGAGCATGTAGTAGCAGCCATCGGTGTTGCTCCACCAACCGAAGTGACTGTCGAAGCACGGCATCACTTGCCCCGTGGCCGGAACCTTGCAGACTCGCTGGCCCGGCGTCCCCGTTCCGGGTGTTCCACCCGAGCCGGGGCTTCCCGGATCGGTAACGACGACGACGCACACAGGGGCATCGGGTGGGCAACTCACACCGCCCGAGTCAGCGACCGCCGGAACACCACTCGTCATGAGCCCGACGATCAGTATCCCAGCGAGAGTGCTCGCCAAGCGACGCCTCAGCACGGCTGATCCCGGTGCGCGACGGACCCACTGATGACCCACCTGCCGTCGTAGATGGTCGCAATAGAGTCCACGACGACGCGTGCCGATTGCCCTGGCGCCAATGCGGACTTGCCGGTGGCCGAATAGACGGGGAGCCAGCGCGTGCTGTCGAGGCAGTCTCGGATGGACACCATCGGGCTAGCGGTCAGCGTCACGGACGTGACCTCGGCGGAGTGTGCCGGCTTGCCTCGCATTTCGATTCCGCTGTGGCGGAAAATGAGGATGGCAGCCTGGGCGTCCGCGAGGGCCTTGTCGATGCTGTACCGCGCGAGCGCCACCGGGGGGCCTTGCGTCGGCTTGGCCTGCGATGCAACCTTCGCGTCCCAGAACGCGGCGTAGCTCGCCAGAGCTGCCGAGCTCGCCGATGCGGTGGGGTTCGGGGATGGACTCGATGTTGACGGGCTCGTGGACGGGCCCGATTCCGAGGTGGACGTCGAGACAGTCGGGCTCTGGGTCGCAGACGGGCCGCTGCATGCGCTCAGCGGGATCAGCACAGCGAGTGCCAGTCCCGCGTACACCGCCCGGCTCGGGCGGGTTCCCTCGTTCACGCCAATCACCGCCTCTAAGCGCGAATGGGACACTCGCTGAGCTGCGTGGCCAACGTCGTCGTCCGGCCTTTGTACCCCCACATTTCGAGGAGCGACACCGCTTCGCGCGATCTTGTGGAGAACTCGCCGGAGAACGGTCACGCGGCGCAATATCGGCTGAGGCAGCCGACTACGTTCCGTGTTGACGGCTGCATCCGAACGGATGACGGGAGGCATGATCACGCCGCCTGATTGGGGATCAGCGCGCTCGCGGCCCGGTTGGCCGCGGTGACCGTGCTGGGCATCCACGACGTCACGGTCGAGCGCATAGCCGCCTGCACACCCGCGAGCTCGAGGATCGCCGGACCATCGGTCGCCAACTGCTGAACCACGCCGGGCCAGCCGGGGACGCCCAGCACCGCCACAGCGACCCGGCGTACCTGCCACCCGGGGATCTGCAAGGCGGTAGCAAACAGACGCCAGTCCACGGCGTCCGACCCCACGCGACCTGCGGAGCACGCGACGGCCTCCACGACGCGAGCAGCTGTGCTGCGCGTCCACCCGACCTCCACGAGGGCGTCCACCACCAGCATCAGCAGCGGGCAAGCGTCGAGCCAGAGGAGTCCGACCTCGTCAGCGATCTCGGTGCCATCTTCGGGTAGGTCCTCAAGGCTGATCAGCGCAGCACTTGAGTCCGATGTGCTCCGAGGGGTCGACCCCGGGCTTGTCGGCACCGATCGGCGGCGCGCCCGCCAGCTCTTGCGGGCATCCGTCCCGTACTCGCACGCGATGATCTCGCCGAGCACCGAGTGGCGCGCGACCTGCCACAGAACGCCCCACGGCGACTGGGCCGTGCGCAGCGACTCGTCGAGCAACGTCTCCCACACCGCCTCCCAAGCGGTCGCCTCGGCCTGCTCCCGGGCGGCGTTGCACAGTCCGGTGCGGACCAGCTGGGGGCGTACGACCGTGGCCCTGACATAGACGAGCAGGGACTCCCCGACGACGGACTCCCAACCCAGTTCGTCGATGGCCGTCAGCGCGGACAGCAGGCCGGCGCGGTCACGAGTGATCTTCACCCTGGCGCCGACGGACGCCCGTCGGTGCTGGCTCGCCGGGGCGACTGGCGACGAAGCTGACATGGAGACCTCCGGGTTCGGTGACTGACACCCGAACGCTGCTCACCGGGGGTTGCCGCGAGTCTGGCCATGCGCCCGGCAAGCCCCTGACCTGCATCGACAGTCTCTTGCCACGGACAGAAGTCGAACGGGGGCAGGCCGATGGCCAGGGGGCCGCTGACTTCCCGGTCCGCGTGGCCAGGTCCGTGGCAAGGGTGGCGACAGTGCAGATCCACGGATCGGTCAGCGGGCTGGCGGGGACGACCGGACCGGCCACGACCGGCGGTGAGGGTGCGGAGACCAGGTGACCACCTTCCCGGTCGGAGGCAACCACCCGGTCCGGGGCTGACACCAGAACGCTGCTCGGTGGGGTTGCCGTGGGTCTGGCGCCAGCCGGACGACCCCAGTCTCAGCACGGACGCCGTGACGCGACACACGTGCATCAACGATGGCCAGGTCCGCGGCCAGGGGCAGCCGACGCCTCACCCAGCGATGTGTGGAACTCGTGAGTGCGGACCGGTGATGGCCAGACGCCTGGCAAGGGGGGTTACCCAGAGTGGGCCGGGCCCGTGTGAACGCAGGCTTCGCAGCCGGTTCAGCGTCCACACAATTCGACCGCCGTCGGCGGCCAATCCCGGGAGATGACAGCCATGACAGTGGACACCCACCAAGCCAGCGCAAGTCCCGCGACCGCGGCCACGACCCCGTGCGACCTCCTCGACGTCGATCAAGCAGCGGAGCGGTTGGGGACGCCCGTGCGCTTCGTCCGGCGTCTCATCGCGGAACGACGCATTCGCTTCTACAAGATCGGCCGCTACGTACGGATCGACCGACATGACCTCGACCGCTTCGTCGAGGACGCCCGGATCGATCCGCCCGAGAGTCCGCCCTGGGCACCGGCGCCCCGGTAGCCGCGTGTGTGTCAGACCTGCCGTGCCGGCCCGGGAGAGCCACGCAACCGATCGCAGCGCCAGTCGTGTACGACGATCGACGGCGACGCGATCGGCAGCGGTCGCGACGACAGATGGGCAGTGGCGGGGTGGAGCCGAAGCCGGCGGACCGGCACCAGCGACGAGTGAGTGTCAACGCGGTCGGTGCGTAGCTTGTGGAGGTCGGACAAGCGATAAGCGCGAAGGCCCAGCGAAGCGTCCCCGCGCCCCGGACTATGCCCGGCTGCGTTCCATGACCCCGACTGCCACCGCCGTTGCCATCGCCGCTCGCAGGAGGAGTTACGCCGGCGCCTGGCGGTTCCCGCCCATCCCACACCGATGAGACGCTGGCCTCTCGGCCACGAGCGAGCAACTCCTCTTGGCGTCGGCGCGCGAGGCGTGCACGAGAGGCCCAACACCGAGTTCGCGCCGGGCAAAACGCTCCCTGGGGCACCTCGTGGGCTGCGAGGCCGGGCGGCAACCTGGTGCCGTCAGCCGCAGCTTGGGAGATCGCCTGATCAGGTCGGAATGTATCTCCGTCGATGGCGGGTTCCCGTCAGGTCAGCATCAGCCCACGACGAGGAGGCCAGGCAATGCGACCTTTGGCGTCGACACGCGAGGGCCTGGTCACCCGCTTCGACGAGGTCCGTGCGCATACCGAGGCGCTCGCCGCGCCGCTCTCGCCCGAGGACCAGACCGTCCAGTCGATGCCCGACGTCTCGCCGACGAAGTGGCACCGCGCGCACGTCACCTGGTTCTTCGAGACCTTCGTCCTAGCCGACCACGAGCAGGGGTTCGCGCCGTTCCAGGACCGCTACTGGTTCCTGTTCAACAGCTACTACGAGACCCTCGGCCCGCGGTACTCCCGCCCCGACCGCGGGCTCATCAGCCGGCCCGGCGCGCACGAGGTCGCCACCTACCGCGGCAACGTCGATGCCCGCATGCGCGACGTCATCTCCTCCCTCGACACCGGCACCCTCGAGAAGCTCGCGCCGACCCTCGAGCTCGGCTTCCACCATGAGCAGCAGCACCAGGAGCTGCTGCTCATGGACATCAAGCACGTGCTCTCGCGCAACCCCCTGCAGCCCGTCTACGCCGGCCGCCCGGCCGCCATCGCCGCGCCCGACCGCCTCGGCTGGGTCGACGTCGAGGGCGGGCTCGTCGAGATCGGGCACGAGGGCGACGGCTTCAGCTTCGACAACGAGCAGCCGCGCCACCGCGTCTGGCTCGAGCCCTACCGCCTGGCCGACCGCCTCGTGACGAACGGCGAGTGGCTGGAGTTCATGACCGACAACGGATATCGCCGCCACGAGCTCTGGCTGTCCGACGGCTGGGCGAAGGTCAACGCCGAGACATGGCGCGCACCGTTCTACTGGCAGCAGCTCGACGGCGTATGGGTCGAGCACACGCTGCACGGCACGTTCCCGGTGGACCCCGCGCTGCCGGTGAGCCACGTCAGCTTCTACGAGGCCGAGGCTTACGCGACCTGGGCCGGCAAGCGCCTGCCCAGCGAGGCGGAGTGGGAGCACGCCGTCGCGGTCGACGGCGCGGGCACCGAGGGCGCCAACCTCGCCGACGGCGAGACGTTCCACCCGCGTGCTGCGGAGGCGTCCACCGGGCGGCTGCGCCAGGCGTTCGGCGACTGCTGGGAGTGGACGTCGTCGGCCTACCACCCCTACCCCGGGTTCCACCCCGCGCCCGGGGCCATCGGCGAGTACAACGGGAAGTTCATGTCGAACCAGATGGTCCTGCGCGGCGGTTGCGCGCTCACGCCTCCCGGCCACGCGCGCACGCCGTACCGCAACTTCTTCCCGCACGCAGCCCGATGGGCGCTGTCCGGCGTGCGCCTTGCGGACGGCGGGACCGCCGACCTGACTCGAGAGGTGACCGCGTGACCCGGACGAAGGAACCGCACATCGAGGTACTCCTCAGCAGCGACTGGGCGACAACCAGCCTCGTCCAGGACGTTCGACGGGGGCTCGGAGCCCAACCGCGCAGCCTTCCGCCCAAGTGGCTCTACGACGACCACGGCTCCGAGCTGTTCGACCTCATCACCCGCCTCCCGGAGTACTACCCCACCGAGCGCGAGCGCGAGGTCCTCAGCACCCACGCCCACCAGATCGCGGAGACGAGCGGTGCGTCGACACTCATCGAGTTGGGCAGCGGGACATCGGACAAGACCAGGACCCTCCTTGACGCGTTCACCGAGACGCGCCAGCTGAAACGTTTTGTCCCGGTCGACGTGTCGGAGGCGACCTTGCGCCGCGCCGCTGCCGAGATCTCCGCGGCGTACCCCGGTGTTCAGGTCGAGGGTCTCGTCGGCGACTTCACCCTGCACCTCGGCGATCTCCCCCCGGGCGGCCGCCGGATGGTGGCTTTCCTCGGCGGCACGATCGGCAATCTCTACGTCGAGGAGCGCGCAGCGTTCCTCGGCGCGCTCGCCGACTCCCTCGCCCCCGGCGACTCGCTACTGCTCGGCACCGACCTGGTGAAGTCCGCCGACCGCCTCATCGCGGCGTACAACGACCCGAACGGCATCACAGCGGACTTCGTCCTCAACTCCCTGCGTGTTCTCAACCGTGAACTCGGCGCGGACTTCGACCTCGACGCCTTCAGCTACGTCCCGTTCTGGGACGCCCACATGGAGCGGATGGACTTGCGCCTGCGCGCCGAGGCACCCCAGCACGTCCGCATCCCCGGAGCCGACCTCGAGCTCGACCTCGCAGCAGGCGAGGAGATCCGCATCGAGATCTCCACCAAGTTCCGCCTCGAGGGCATCGGCGCGGAGCTCGCCGCCGCCGGCTTCGACCCGACAGGTCAGTGGACCGATCGTCGTGGCGACTATGCGCTCACCCTCGCCCACCGGCGGCACCGATGAACGCGACGCACACGCACTCCAGGTCCCGGGAGGCTGCCTCCGCCGACGACAACTCCGTCGCTGAGATCAGACCCCTCCTGTCGCCCCCCGTGCGCTACACCCGAATCGGCGCAACGACATGAGTGTGGACGAGGACCTCGTGGTCCCCGCAGCGAGCTACATCCAGCCCGAAGTCGTGCTCGCCGTCATGGCTCGAGAGGGGGCCCATCGGCTCTCGGACCTCAACTCGGTGCGGGTCTTCGCCCTCGCCATGCTCGGCGGGGCGTTCATCACGGTAGGCGCCCTGTTCTCCGTCCTGCTCGCCACCGGCGCCAGCGGTTCGGGCGCGTTCTACCTGCTCGAGGGACTCGGCTTCTCGACCGGCTTCTTCTTCGTCATCCTTTCTCACGGCGTCCTGTTCACTGAGGCCAACGTGGTGCTGCCCACCACGCTCTCCCTGACCGGTGCCAAGGCGCTGCTGGTCGCACGGTTCTGGGGTCTCGCCTGGGTCGGCAACTTTGTCGGCGCCCTCATCACCGCCTCGGCGATCGGATTCGCCCAGCGATACTCCCCCGCCGTGCACACTCAGCTCAACGAGATCGTCGCCACCAAAATGTCCTTTCAGGCCGCCGGCGGAGCGGACTCCTGGATCCGAGTCGTCATCTCCGGGATGCTGGCCAACTGGCTCGTCGGCATGGCCGCGTTCTTCGCTCTGATGGGTCGCACCATCTTCGGGAAGTACATCCCCGTGCTGCTGGCCGTGACGGCGTTTGTCACCGCGGGATTTCAGCACAGTCCCGCGAACATGGGCTTCTTCAGCCTTTCCCACGCGCTCGGCGGCGGCCCCGACTGGGTCGACGCATTCGTCTGGAACCTGATCCCGGCCGGCATCGGCAACATGCTCGGCGGCGCCCTACTCGTCGCGTTACCGCTGAGCTGGGCCTTCCGTACTCGCCGCTTCTCCGCTCGGCCAGCACCGTCGGCCTCGTCGGGCGGGGCCCCGGTCGACCCCAGAACCGGAACAACCGCATGAGCGAGCCCCGCGCTGGCATCCATGCGGGCCTCGCGAGGCGACTCAGTCCCAGCCCTGCCACATCGCGGCGGACCGACAGCCGCACGTTCGTTGGTTCAGGATGAGCCGCCCGATCGAGGACTACGCGATGATCGGGGACACCCACACCGCAGCCCTGGTCAGCCGCGACGGCTCCATCGACTGGCTCTGCCTGCCCAGGTTCGACTCGGGGGCCTGCTTCGCAAGCCTCGTCGGCGACGACTCGCACGGGCACTGGACGATGCGCCCGACGGCAGCACCCACTCGCACCACCCGGCAGTACCGCAACGCAACCCTCGTCCTCGAGACCGAGTTCACCACCGCCACCGGGCGCGTTCGCCTGATCGACTTCATGCCGCACCGACACGCCCATCCAACTCTGGTGCGCATCGTCGAAGGCGTCGAAGGCTCGGTCCAGATGAGCATGGAACTGCGCCTGCGACTCGACTACGGATGGGTGGTCCCCTGTGTGCGTCGCGTCCCCGGCGGCATCCACGCCATCGCCGGTCCAGACGCCTTGTGCCTGCACACCCCGATCCCCCTAGAGGGACGGGACATGCAGACATTCGCCGACTTCACCGTCGAGGCCGGGCAGCGCGTCCCGTTCGCCCTGGCCTGGCATCCCTCGACGGACGAGCCGCCCGGCCCGGTCGACGCCGAGGCGGAGCTGGCCTCGCGCGAACAACGGTGGAAGGCCTGGTCGTCCCGGTGCACCTACACCGGCCCCTACGAGGCCGCGGTCCGACGCTCGCTCATCACCCTCAAGGCACTCACGTTCGACCCCACGGGCGCGATCGTCGCCGCACCCACCACATCCCTGCCCGAGCACCTCGGCGGCGAGCGGAACTGGGACTACCGCTACAGCTGGCTGCGCGACGCCACGTTCACGCTCCTGGCTTTGCTGTCCAACGGATACATCGACGAGGCCCGGGACTGGCGCGCCTGGCTCCTGCGCGCGACCGCCGGTGACCCCGCCCAGCTTCAGATCATGTACGGCATCGGCGGGGAACGGCGGCTTCCCGAACTCGTGCTCGACTGGATGCCCGGTTACGAGGGATCGACCCCGGTCCGGGTGGGCAACGGGGCCGCCGGCCAGTTCCAGCTCGACGTGTACGGGGAAGTCCTGGACGCACTGCATGCCGCGCGACTCGCGGGAATGGTTCCCGATGACGAGGCCTGGCAGTTGCAGGTCGCCCTCCTGCAGTTCCTCGAGCAGCACTGGCAGGACCCCGACGATGGCCTGTGGGAAGCCCGCGGCGCGCGCCGCCACCACACCTACTCCAAGGCGATGGCCTGGGTTGCCTTCGACCGGGCCGCCCACGCCGTCGAGCGCTGGCAGCTGCCCGGCCCGGCCGAGCACTGGCGATCCGTCGCCGCCCTCATCCACCGCGACGTCTGCGAGCACGGCTACGACGCGGATCGCAACACCTTCGTCCAGTCCTACGGCTCGACAGCTCTGGACGCCAGCCTGCTCCTGCTCCCACTCGTCGGCTTCCTCGCTGCGGACGACCCGCGCATGGTCGGCACCGTGGCGGCGATCGAGAACGACCTCACGGTCGACGGCCTGGTGCAGCGCTACCGCACCGACGACGAGACCGCCGATGGCCTCCCGCCGGGTGAGGGGACATTCCTGCTCTGCTCGTTCTGGCTGGTGGACAACCTCTCGCTGCAGGGACAGCACGACCGCGCGCGCGCACTCTTCGAACGGCTGCTCGGCCTCGCGAACGACGTCGGCCTGCTCAGCGAGGAGTACGACACAGCGACGGGCCGGATGCTCGGCAACTACCCCCAGGCGTTCTCCCACGTCGGCCTCATCAACTCGGCATGCCGCTTAGCCCAGTCGAAGGGCGCGTGAGGCCGGAAGGATGCGGAGACCCGATCGGGTTCCACTTAGACACGAGAGCCGCGGGCCCACCCCGAGGTTGGAGCGCTACCCGCACCCCGAGCGATGACCACACCGGAGCAAACCCCATGACCGAGCCCTACATCACCGACCTTGCGTTCCTCTCGATCCAGGACGCCTCACCGGAGGCCGCCGAGCTGCTCGAGCGCACCCGCAAGAACCTGGGTTCCGTCCCCACGATGTACGCCGCGATGGCCAACTCCCCCGGGCTGCTGGCGACCTACCTCGACGGCTACCGGCGCTTCAGGTCCGGATCCGGCTTCACCCCGGCCGAGCAGGAGGTCGTGTTCCTCACCATCAGTCGGGTCAACTCGTGCGAGTACTGCATGGCCGCGCACAGCCACATCGGCGAGCACTTCTCCAAGACCCCGTCGCACGTGATGGCCGCCATCCGAGATGACGAGCCGATCCCGGACCCCAAGCTGAGAGCTCTGGCGGCCTTCACCCGCTCGTTGCTGGACACCGCCGGACGCCCCTCCGTCGCCGAGGTCGAAGCGTTCCGGTCCGCCGGCTACTCCGAACCCCAGATCCTCGAGGTGGTCCTCGCCATCGCAGTCAAGACGCTCAGCAACTGGACCAACCACTTGTTCGCCACCCCCGTCGACGACACGTTCGCCGCGAGCGCCTGGGTAGCCCCACAGGACCGCTGAGACGGAGCGGAGGCAGCTGGCCGCCCGAGGGGGCGCGCCGATCGGCCTGTGAAGGACCGGGGAAGATCCAGGAGGAGCGATGGAGACCAGCAGGCCGACGGTGATCGTGTTCGATGTCAACGAGACACTCTCGGACATGACTCCGCTCACTGAGCGGTTCGTGGCCGTGGGAGCGCCCCCAGGTCTAGCCGCCACGTGGTTCGCCGGCCTGCTCCGCGACGGGTTCGCCCTGACCGCCACCGGGAGATCCGCTCGTTTCGTGGACCTTGCCGCCGACAACTTGCGCGATGCGTTGCGCGCCGACCTACCCGAAGCCGCCATCGACGCCGCCCAGGCCCATGTTCTCGACGGATTCGCGCAGCTCGACCTGCACCCGGACGTCCGGCCCGGCATCGTCGAGCTGCGGCGCGCCGGATTCCGGCTCGTGACGCTCACCAACGGGTCCGTGGCCATCACGGACTCGCTCCTCACCCGCGCGGGCCTGCGGGACTCCTTCGATCTCGTGCTCTCCGTTGAGGATGCAGGGATCTGGAAGCCGGCGCGTCAGGCGTATGCCTACGCGGCGCAGATGTGCGACGTCGACGCCCGCGACATCCTCATGGTCGCGGTGCACCCGTGGGACATCCACGGCGCTGCCGAGGCGGGCCTGCGCACCGCATGGATCAACCGAGACGCACGCCGCTACCCCCGCGCCTTCGCCGCACCAGACCAAGTCGCGGTCGGACTAGACCAACTGGCCGCACTGCTGGCGGGCGCGGCGTGAGCCGACGGATCGCGCTTTGGCCGTCCCGCGGTCCGCACTGGGCTGCGTGTGGCCTCGTCGAGGCAGCATCACAGACTCTGCGCTGACCCCGGGACCAGCGGCTCGTGCCAGTGATGCACGCCGAGGATCCGATCGGTCTCCGGCGGTCCCCAACCGCCCCGCGCATACGGGTAGACGGGCCCGGGATCGTCGAGCACGGGCTGGACGACCCGCCACGCGCTCTCGACCCCGTCCTCGCGCGCAAAGCGACGGTGATCCCCCTCGAGCGCATCGTCGAGCAGCCGCTCATAGGCCTCACTGCGCGGGCTCAGGCTGTCAGCGAAGTCGACGTTGAGGTGGACCGGGTTGGTGACCAACTCGCGCCCGGGCCGTTTGGCCTCGACCGTCATGGTCACCCCGTCCGAGGCTCCCAACCGGAATCGGATCACGTTCGGGTGCGGGCACGGCAATGACGCGTCGACGAACAGCATGCGCGGCGGTTCCCGTAGCTCGACGACAGCTTCGAGCGCGGTGGCAGCAAGACCCTTGCCCGCTCGCACGTAGAACGGGACTCCCGCCCACCGCCACGAGTCGATCTCGAGCCGGCATGCCAGGAACGTCTCGACCAGAGAGTTGGCGGCGACTCCGGGCTCGTTGAGGTACCCGTCGTACTGGCCGCGGACCACAGCGGACGCATCGAGCGGACGCATCGAGCGGAAGACCTTGACCTTCTCGTCGCGCAGCGCATCGGCGTCCGGACTCACCGGGGGCTCCATCGCGAGCAGCGCGACCACCTGGAGCAGGTGGTTCTGCACGACGTCACGCAACGCCCCGACACCGTCGTAGAAGCTGCCTCGTCCCTCAACCCCGAACGCCTCGGACATCGTGACCTGAACGCTGGACACGTAGTTCCGGTTCCAGATCGGCTCGAGGAAGGTGTTGGCGAAGCGGAAGACGAGCAGGTCCTCGACCGACTCCTTACCCAGGTAATGGTCGATCCGGTAGATATCCGACTCCGCGAAGTGCCGGTGCAGCACGTCGTTGAGCTCCACCGCCGACGCGAGGTCACGCCCGAACGGCTTCTCCACCACAATGCGAGACGTCTCGTGCAGCCCGACACGGGCAAGCCCCACGGTCACCGTCGGGAACAGCACGGGAGGAATGGCCAGATAGACCGTGGCGCGGGAGGTGCCCAACGCGGCCAAGGCCACCTGCAACCTCTCGAAGGTGGTCGGATCCGCATAGTCGCCGCCCACCAAGGTCGTCCGGGCGCACAGGCGATCCACCACACCATCGTCGGGATCAGTCACAGTCGACGCGATCGCCTCCCGGATGTGCAGGCGGAACCGGTCGTCGTCCCAGTCGGAGAGCGCAACACCAATGACGGGGACGTCGAGTCGTCCGCGGGCGGCCAGCGCGTACAGAGACGAGAACAGCTTCTTGCGGGCCAGGTCACCGGTGGCCCCGAACAGAACGAGCGCGTCGGATCGGTTCACTCCACTCCCTTCCTCCAGTTGATGAGGTGCTCCGCCGCCCAAGACAGTGACTACCTGGGAAGGGCGACAACAGTCGCCCTTCGTCGAGGCTCGCCGCGCGATGGGAACCCGCCGACTCCACCCGTTGATTCCCGGAGGGCGTCCGACCCAAGGCCGTCGCCGATGACCCGTCCCACCGACGGCGCGAGCTCGTCTCAACGGGAACGAACTGATCGTGCTTGGCGGGATGGAACTCCCGCAGTCACCGGGTTCCGTGAGCAGTCACAGCCGTGACCCGCACACGCCGGCCTGACGTCCGGTACTTCGAGAAGGAGAGCAAGATGGCCACATCACAGTCTGCAGGCCGCGCGAACATCACCGTCGGCCGCGACGAGCCCACCGACAGCCTGCTGCGTTCAGCGCTGCTGGGGGCTGGCTTCGGCGTCATCGCGTCATTGGTCATGGCGGCCTACGCGATGATGGCGTCCCTCACCTACCAGGGCACCGGGTTCTTCACGCCGCTGTATCACATCGCCTCGTTGATCGTGTCCCCGGAGACGCTGCAGACCTCGATGCAGCAGGCGATGGGCGGAAGCTCGTTCTACTTCTCGCTCGCACCTGCGCTGCTCGGTGCCGCCATCCACATGATGATCGGTGCGATGTACGGGGTGATGTTCGGGCTCGTCGTCGGCAAGCTGCACTGGCGCGGCGCCACCGTAGTCGTGGCTGGCGCGGTCTACGGCGTGATGGTGTTCGCGCTCAGCTCCTGGATCGCGCTGCCCATAGCGTCGAGCATCTTCAGCAGCGGCGACCAGATCAAGAACATGGCTCAGATGGTCGGGTACGGCACGTTCCTCGTGGAGCACGTCCTGTTCGGGCTCAGCCTCGGCCTGCTGTTCGCCGCCCGCGCCCGCTCCCGCGACTGAACGACCGGAACCCCGGATCGGCCCGACCGTCGGGGCCCTGGTGCGACTACCGCGTTCGTGCGGTCGCACCAGGGCCCCGATGCGTGGTGATATCGGCGGAGTCCCGTCACTGGTGGGCCGATCGACGATGCGACTCGGCCCACCAGGCGGTCAGGTTGACGAGCTGGCAGCCTCGTCCCCGCCGGTGTGCTCCCGGCGTGCTGACAAGATCTGCGCACCCCAGCCGGGGAGCCCGATGTAGAGCCCCTGGGCAGCCACCGCATCGCCGAGGAATGGGTACCTGGCACCAGTGAGCAGGTCCACGTGCAGGCCATGAGTGCCTGCCGCCACGTCGAGGTGGGCCATTCCATCGGCCGGTTCGCCATGAAGATTGACGACAACCAAGGTGTGGCCGACGCTGTCGGACCACTGCCAGGCGACCAGCGCCGCGGCACTGCCGTTGTCGGGCCACCCCGTCACCTCGCACAGCGACCAGGCGCCGTTGCGCACGGCGGCGGCAACGCCCCAGAGCCGGGCGTGGAAGCTGGCGAGATCCGCGTCGGGGGCCTCGTCGGGGCGTCGGCCAAGGAAGACCGGGAGGAACGTCGTCCGTCCCTCGGCTTGACCGTCGTGCCACAGCGTCATCCCCGGGAGGGTGGCAATCGCGGTGGCCAGGGCCTTGTAGCGTGCCGGCGGACCGAAGGTCGAGGCGGCGCGTGGTTCGTCGTGGTTCTCCAGGAACCGGACCATGCCGCGCTGGTAGTCCCGGTCCGCACGGAGGTGGTCTCGGACCGCGTCCGGACCCTCGTGCGTGAGTCGGTCGTAGAGCCTCTTGTCATAGCAGTGGTCGAAGCCCGCAGCGAGCAGGTCGGGCTCGCGGTCCCAGTACGTCTCGGCGACGAACCGGAAATCTGGGTGGCTGGATCGGACCGCCATGATCACGTCATCCCAGTACCCCCGCTCCGGCGGGGCACCGAGGCGCTGGCCCCAGGTGCGCAGCGCGATGTCATCGAGCATGAGCATGGCCATGTCGCAGCGCACCGCGTCGACGTGCTCGGCGATGCGGCGCAGCTCCTCGACGGCGAGCCCGCGACAGGTCGCGGAGAACGGGTCGAGCTGGACGACGTCGGGCCAGGGTGCGAAGTAGGGATCGCGGCCGCGTGCCAGCACGGTATCGCCGAGCTGGATGAACGCGGCCGGATCGGCCGCGAGATCGTCGGCTGTACCGGACACGAAGGCGTCCTGTGAGCTCGCGATCCACGGCGAGTCCGGGCCAGTGTGATTGGGCACCCAGTCCACCATGAGATTGGCGCCGCGCCGACCTACCTGCGCCCGGGCCGCATCGACGCCGTCCCATCCGCCGAACGCTTGGGCCGGTACGTACTCGCGGATGCTGTACGGCGAGCCGAGCACATCGGCCTCGGTCCAGTCTCGGAGGGCGTCAGTCCACGACTCTCGCAGAGAGGTCTCCCCCAGGGCTACCTGACGACCCACCTCACTGCGCTCCCAGATTCCCATCAGCCACACGACATCGATGCCGGCGGGGAGCACCGCGTCCCACTCATGGTCGGGCACGTCACCGAGCATGACCAACCGTCCGGCTCGACGCGACACTTCGTGCAACCACACCGCCGTGTTCAGCTCATGCACCGCCGGATGCTGCGACCACGTCGGCGACGGTGCCGATCCACGCTTGTCCATCGCGGCCTCCTCGAGTACGTCACGTCGCTGCGCTGGGAACCCCCTCAGCGCGCGGACTCATTCCGTTCACGCCGATCGACCAGGTGCCGACGTCAGCAACGGGGCTCGAACTCGGGTCGCGGCGGTCCCGCCGCGACGCGCGTCGTCCCGCGACTGGGGAATCCACCGGCATCACCACCGGGTTCCCCTCCGTCAACGACAGCGACCCTGTCGCGACCGGAGATGAAGGAGCCCAAACCATGCGTGCCATGTGGAACGACCTGGTCCTGGCGGAGAGCCCGGACACCATCGTCGTGGAAGGAAACCACTACTTCCCGCCGGACTCGGTCCACTGGGACCTGCTCACTCCCAGCGAGAAGACCACCCGCTGCTTCTGGAAGGGCCAAGCCCATTACTGGTCCGTCGCACGCGACGAGGTGGCCGGCGCCGACGTCGCCTGGGCTTACCCAGAACCGCTCCCCTCCGCGGCAGACATCAGCGGATACCTCGCGTTCTGGCGCGGCGTGCGGATCCACGAGTCGTGACGCCGCACCGGCCACGGTCCGGTCACCGCGTCGCCGAACGTGGGCGGGAACACAGATGTCAGCACCGCCGTTCACTAGGTTGGATCGATGCTCGTCGACTGCACCGCAGCGGAGGACCGCACGCCATGACGTCGGCCGGCCGAAACCACAGCTCGGCAAAGGTGCGCGTCCTGGTCTCGGGTGACTGTGCGTCCTGCGACCGTGCCGTCGAGGTCGTCGCTGCCGTGCGTCGCGTTCGCCCCGACATGACCGTCGACCTCATCGACGTCGATGTCGACGGTGTCCCCGACGACATCGCCTTCGTCGGCACTCCGATGTACGTGTGGGGTGACCGGGTGATCTCACTGGGGAACCCGGCTCCGCAGGATCTCCTGACGATCCTCGAGGGCGCACGCCCGTGACGCACCCGAGAGGTGACCAGTCCGCGGACGGCTGGTCCAACCCCGAGCGCACTTGGAGGCTGTCGGAGTTCGACATCTTCCAGGACCTGGCACCTGAGGACATGGACCGGATCGCCCGGTCCGCACCGATGCGCGAAGTGCCGGCCGGGACGTTGCTCATCTCCCCCGGCCAGCCCGGCGAGATCCTGTTCATCCTCAAGCGCGGCCGCGTCCGGCTCTACCGCCTCGCCTTCGACGGGCGGACCCTGACGACCGCGATCGTCGAGGCCGGACAGATCTTCGGCGAGATGGTCCTGCTCGGTCAGCGCCTCGACGACACCTACGCCGAGGCTCTCGACCCTTCCGTCGTCTGCCTGATGAGCCGCGACGACGTCTACCGCCTCCTGCTCGCTGACGCTCGCATCGCCGCCCGGATCGCCGAGAGCCTCGGTGCGCGGGTCGCCGACCTCGAACGTCGGCTCGGAGACACCGTGCTCAAGAGCGTCCCCGCTCGCATCGCGTCGGCACTGGCAGCGCTCAGCGGAGCCGACCACACGGACATCCGCCTCACCCACGCGCAGCTCGCCGACCTCGTCGGCACCACGCGGGAGACCATGACGAAGGTCCTCGGTGACCTACGCGACCGGGGCCTCATCTCGATGCGCCGTGGGCGGATCCGGGTGAATGACGCGACCCGACTCGGCGCCCTGTGCGACGACACCTCCCTCTCACCGGTCACCGGCGGGCATATCCCCCGCAACGACAACCAGTCGCGCTGATAGACCCGGCACGCAGCGACGCGACCACCAACCGGGAACACTTCGGGCGTCCCAGCGGGTTCCCCCACGTCGAACACGAGAAGGGAACTCCCGTGGCACATGCCGTGGACGTCGTCGTCATTGGAATGGGACCTGGCGGGGAGGACGTCGCCGGGAAGCTGGCGCAGTCCGGACTCGAGGTCGTCGGGATCGAGGCGGAGCTCGTCGGTGGCGAGTGTCCTTACTGGGGGTGCGTGCCGAGCAAGATGATGATCCGCGCCGCCAACCTGGTCACCGACGCCCGGCGCATCCCTGGCATGGCTGGCACGGCCGACGTGCACCCCGACTGGGCACCGGTGGCGCGCCGGATCCGAGACGAGGCCACCGACACCTGGGACGACACCGTCGCCGTCGACCGCTTCGTCGGCCACGGCGGAACGTTCGTCCGAGGTCGCGCGCGCATCACCGGCCCTGGCGAGGTCACCGTCGAAGACGAGTTGTACCGGGCGCGCCGCGCGATCGTGCTCGCCACCGGCACGTCCCCCACCATCCCCCCCATTCCCGGGCTCGCGGGACTGCCGTACTGGACTAATCGTGACGCCGTGGCCACCGAAGGGCCCCCGGAGTCGCTGCTCGTCCTCGGCGGCGGAGCGATCGGGGTGGAGCTCGCCCAGGTCTTCGCCCGGTTCGGCTCCCGCGTCACCGTCGTCGAAGGGGCACCGACACTGCTCCCGCTGGAAGAGCCCGGCTCCGGCCAGCTCCTCGCCGAGGTGTTCGAGCGCGAGGGCATCACCGTGGTCACCGGCGCCACCGTCACCGCGGTCCGACACGACGGCGCACAGTTCACCCTCACGACGCCAGCGGGTGACCTGACCGCCCAGCGCCTCTTGGTGGCGACCGGTCGGCGCGCCGACCTCACGACGCTCGGACTCGACGCTATCGGGGTCGACCCGTCTGCGCGGTGGCTGGAAGTCGACGACCAGCAGCGGGTCACCGACGGGGTGTGGGCGGTGGGGGACCTCACGGGCAAGGGCGCGTTCACCCACGTCGCGATGTACCAGTCAGCCATCGCCATCCGGTCGATCCTGGGTGAACCGGGACCGGATGCGGACTACACGGCGCTGCCTCGCGTCACGTTCACCGACCCGGAAGTCGCCTCGGTGGGCCTCACCGAGGCGCAGGCACGCGCCGCAGGGATCACTGTCCGGACCGGTCGAGCGGAGGTCCCCCACACCGCGCGCGGCTGGATCCACAAGGTCGGCAACGACGGGTTCATCCAGGTCGTCGAGGATGCCGACCGCGGCGTCCTCGTCGGGGCAACCAGCGTCGGACCAGTCGGCGGCGAGGTCCTCGGCCTGCTCGCGCTGGCCGTGCACGCGCGGATCATGACCGACGTCCTCCAGCGGATGATCTACGCCTACCCCACTTTCCACCGCGGCATCGAGGACGCCCTCCGTGCGCTGGCGTAACCCGCTGCGGGCGCGACGCGACGCAGGAGCTCCAGCAGGCTGGGCCACCCCCGCTCCACCCAGCGGCGACAGCGACATCGACACCGTGTCAGGTGCCGCGCCTGAACCGACGATCACCGTGTTCAGCACCAGCTGGTGCGGCTACTGCAGCCGGCTGAAGGCGCAGTTGACACGATCCGGCGTCACCTACGTCGAGGTCGACATCGAAAGAGATCCCGCTGCGGCGAGATTCGTTGAGCGAGCGAACCGGGGCAACCGCACCGTCCCCACCGTGCTCCTGCCCGACGGCACCACCTTGACGAACCCGCCTATCGCCATGGTGCTCAAGCGCCTCACCTCATGAGCTCGGATCGACGCCGAGGCCGGACACGACGTGCCGCGCCGGCGCCCGAATCGGAGACGGACCGTCTGAGAACTGCCGATGCTGGCGTCCAAGACTGGCGACGCTGGGGCCCCTACCTCGCCGAGCGAGCGTGGGGCACCGTCCGCGAGGACTACTCGGCGGACGGCAACGCCTGGGACTACTTCCCGCACGACCACGCCCGGTCTCGCGCCTACCGGTGGAACGAGGACGGCATGGCCGGGGTGTGCGACCTCGACCAGACCCTGTGCCTGTCCCTGGCTCTGTGGAACGGCGTCGACCCGATCCTCAAAGAGCGGATGTTCGGGCTCGCCGGCCCCGAGGGCAACCACGGCGAGGACGTCAAGGAGTACTGGTCCTACGACGACTCCACCCCGACCCACTCCTGGATGACCTGGCGCTACCACTACCCCCAGCAGGCCTACCCGTACGACGAACTGGTCGCGGGCAACCGAGACCGTGGACGCGACCAGCCGGAGTTCGAGCTCGCCGACACCGGGATCTTCGACCACGACAGGTACTGGGCGGTCACCGTCGACTACGCCAAGGCCGCACCCGACGACATCCTCATGCGGATCACGGTGGAGAACCGCGGCCCCGAGGCGGCAGTGATCCACGTGCTCCCCACGTTGTGGTTCCGCAACACCTGGGCGTGGGGCGACCCGAACCCGTCGATCCCGGTGATCCGGGAGCAGACGTCGCAGTCACTGCTCGCCGAGCACCCGGTGCTCGGTCCGATGACGTTGACGCACGCCGGCGTCGGCGAACCCCTCTTCTGCGACAACGAGACCAACGCCCACCGCCTCTTCGGAAGCGACGGGCGCTCCCCCTACCCCAAGGACGGCATCAACGACCACGTCGTCGGCGGTGCACCCACCGTGAATCCGGCGCTGCAGGGAACCCGGTCGGCGCTCCACCACGTCCTCGAGGTTGCCGCCGGTGGGCACACGGAGGTCAGGGTGCGGCTCACGGCCGGTCAGGCCATGGGGGATCTGGGCGCCGACTTCGACGACGTCCTCCTGCGCCGCAAGGCTGAAGCCGACACGTTCTACACGGACCTGACACCCGCGTCGCTGACCGACGACGAGGCACTCGTCCTCCGCCGGTCGCTGGCGGGCCTGTTGTGGGGCAAGCAGTTCTATCGCTTCGACGTCGAGCGGTGGCTCGACGGCGACCCCGGTGGCCCTCCCACGCCCCTGGGCCGTACCGGAGTGCGCAACGGCGAATGGCGGCACCTGTCCGCCCATGACGTGATCTCCATGCCCGATCCCTGGGAGTACCCGTGGTTCGCGGCCTGGGACCTCGCCTTCCATTGCGTGCCGCTGGCTCACATCGACCCGGCCTTCGCCAAGAGCCAGCTCCTGCTTCTGCTGCGCGAGTGGTACCAGCACCCCAGCGGTCAGATCCCCGCCTACGAGTGGTCCTTCGGCGACGTCAACCCCCCCGTGCACGCCTGGGCCGCCCTGCAGGTGTTCCACTGCACCGACTCATCCGATGTCGAATGGCTCGAGAGGGTCTTCCACAAGCTGCTGCTCAACTTCACCTGGTGGGTGAACCGCAAGGACTCACGCGGCGTCAACGTCTTCGGCGGCGGATTCCTCGGCATGGACAACATCGGTGCTTTCGACCGTTCCTCGACGGCTCCTGAGGGGCAGATCCTGGAACAGAGCGACGGGACTGCATGGATGGCGTCCTATTGCCTGGACATGCTGGAGATCGCCCTTGTCCTCGCCGAGCACGACGCGACCTATGAGGACCTGGCCACCAAGTTCGTCCAGCACTTCGCCTACATCGCCACCGCGGCCCGCACCCAAGGGCTCTGGGATGACCAGGACGGCTTCTTCTACGACCAACTGCTCTCGCCCGACGGAACCCGCACACCGTTGCGCATCCGATCTCTCGTCGGGCTGCTGCCACTCGTCGCCACCACGACGATCGGGCGTCAGACCCTCGAACGGCTGCCCGCCTTCGCCGCCCAGCTCGAGGAGTTCACCACCCGGAAGCCCGGATTCGCGGCACCGATCAGCGTGACGCATGTCCGCGACGGACACGAGGGGAGGTTGCTGAGCATGGTGGACCCGCAGCACCTCGTCCAGGTCCTCGGAAGCCTGCTCGACGAGGAAGAGTTCCTGACACCGTTCGGTGTGCGATCACTGTCACGACGCCACCAGGACTCACCGTTCGTCCTGCAGCTCCCGGGCCTTTCGGCCTCGGTCGGCTACGAGCCCGGGGAGTCGCCGACACCCATCTTCGGGGGGAACTCCAACTGGCGGGGCCCGATCTGGTTCCCGATGAACGTGCTGCTCGTCCAGTCGTTGAAGCGCTTCGCGCGGCTCTACGGCGACGACCTCCACCTGGCCTGTCCGACGGGATCGCCGAACCAGGCAACCTTGTCAGAGATCGCCGATGACGTGAGCCGACGCCTCGTGTCCATGTTCCTCCTCGGAGCGGACGGCCGGCGGCCCGGCCACGGTGCCGATCCGCTCTTCGCCCGCGACCCGGGATGGCGGGACATGGTCCCCTTCTTCGAGTACTTCCATGGCGACTCCGGTGCCGGCCTCGGTGCCAGCCATCAGACCGGGTGGACGGCTCTAGTCGCCGAGCTCCTGCTGCACCGCGAGAGCTGAGCCCACCCCACCGGTCACCGTGTCCGGTGGGCGCGAATCGCCCCAACCAGCTGGGTCACCGTGGGGACACCTGCGAGACCCTGCTCCGTCTGGTAGATCCGGCACGAGTACCCAGTCGGGGCGCCGACGGAGGCGAACGGATCGGTGCCGTCGAACCGGATCGTCGGCGAGCCCTGGTAGCCCTCGGTGACGGCCTGCTCGTGGCTGCCGATGACCCGGTGAACCGGTTCGACGTCCGTCAGTGCCGACAGGGCCAGCGCCCTCCGCACGCGGGCATCGGCGACATCCCGATTGGGACAGTCGGGAATCGTCACGATCTCGACCCTCATGTCACCTCCACACCGTCGTGCTGCGGCTCGGTATCGGCCGCAGGCAAAACGCGGACGACCCAGTCGCCTCCGAAACTCGGTGCCACGACCGACCCGAATCGTTCGTAGACATGCGACGGCACCGAGATGTCACCGACGTAGATCTCGCCGGCAGCGCCGCAGACATCAAGACCACGCTTGGGTGCCGCGAGGGTGAGCGTCGCAGTGGCCGTGACGTGCGCGGTCCGAAGCTGGCCGCTCGTGGCATCGAACCCGCTGGGGACATCGAGGGCCAGCACCGGGGCCGGCTGCGTCGTGGTCCAGGCGATCTGGTCCGCGACGACCCCTCGGGGATCCCCTCGAAGGCTGTAGCCGACCATCGCGTCGATCACCAGATCAGCACCTCTCGTGGGAACGTCCGGGCTGGTGGCGTCGACTCCCATCGCACGGAGGATGTCGCGTTGGCGTCGGGTCGCGTCGACCAGCTCAGCCGCCAGGCCGCGCACCTCGACGTCGACCCCATGGTTGACCAGGTGACGTGCGGCGGCGAGACCGCCCCCACCATTGCCGCCGCCACCGGCGAGGACCACGACCCTGCTCGGTGCGAATCGCTCGATCGCCAACCACGCAAGGTTACGACCGGCGTTCTCCATCATCTGGAGCAGACTGACGTGCAGCTCCTCGATCATCACGCGATCCACCTCACGCATCTGGTCGGCGTCGAGCACCGGCCAGTGGCTCCAGCCGATCTCACGCACGACGTGACCGCTGGGGGTTCCACGCCGACCGGGTCATGAGCTGCGCGACCGGCGGAAGCGGAGGAGCGCCTGAGTCGCCCGCGCCATCGCCGGCCGCTGCAGCCGCGCGCGGACGTCATCGATGGCTGCATTCCAGGGGCCGTCGGCGTAGGTCGGGTAGGCGTGGATCGCGCTCGCGAGGTCCCGCGTCCGCAGCCCCATCCGGACTGCGACCGTGAGCTCGGGCAGGGTCTCCCCCGCCCGAGGACCGACGACGGTCGCACCCACGACACGACCCTTGTTGTCCAACGCCAGCCGGGCGAAACCCGAGGTGTCGTCCTCGGCGACGGCACGGTCCACGTGGTCGTGCTGCCGGGTCACCGAGGTGACGCCGGACGGCAGGTCAGACTCGCCGGTGGGGACCCCGACGGCGGCGACCTCGGGGTCGGTGAACGTCACCCGAGGCACGGCCGTCAGGTTCACCTTGCGCCGAAGCCCGAGGACCGCGTTGCTGGCGGCCAGGCTGCCGTGGACCCCGGCGAGATGGGTGAACTGAGGGTGCCCGGTGAGGTCACCCGCCGCCCACACCCGCTTGTTGGTGGTGCGCAAGGCCTCGTCGACGACGACGAAACCTCGGGCGTCGAGTTCGATGCCCGCCGTGTCCAAGCCTAGGTCGCGGGTCCGAGGGCTGCGCCCGCCGGCGACGAGGAGCCAGTCGAACGCCACCGTGGCATCGGGGCCGTCGCCGACCGACAACTCGCCCGAGCCATCAGCGTTACCTCGCACGGAGGCGACGGGACGGCCCACCAGGACCGTCACCCCGTCGTCGGTCAGGGCGGCAGCAACAACCGCGGAGGCGTCCGGGTCTTCGCGGGGAAGGATCCGCGGCGCGGCCTCGATCACCGTGACGTCGGCCCCGAGGCGGGCGAAGGCCTGACCGAGCTCGCAACCGATACTTCCCCCGCCCAGCACGGCCAGCCGGGGAGGCAGCGCGGAGAGGTCCCACAGCGTGTCCGAGGTCAGGAACGGGAAGCCGTCGAGCCCCTGGATCGGCGGTACGGCCGGGGTTGCCCCGGTCGCCAGCAGGGCATGGCGGAACGTCACCGACGCGCCACCGACCTCGAAGGTCCTGGCCGAGGCGAACCTTGCGTCCCCTCGGATCACTGTGACACCGGCGGCCTCGAGGGCCTCCACGGAATCGACGGGCTCGATGGCGGCGATGGCGGAGTGCACGTGGCGCATCACCGTCGGGAAGTCGACGTCGACCCCGGCGACCTTCACCCCTAGACGCGCGGCGGCGCGCGCCTGGGCCGCGCTGCCCGCCGCCGCCAGCAGCGCCTTGCTCGGTACGCAGCCCGTCCAGAGGCAGTCTCCGCCGGTCTTGTGCCGTTCGATGAGCACGACCCTCGCGCCGAGTCCAGCCGCCGTCTTGGCCCCGACGATGCCGGCGGTTCCACCGCCGATCACAGCCAGGTCCCAGTCGTGCTCCAGCTCCGTGTCCACACTCACTCCTCGTCCAGTACGAGCTCGAAGCGTTGCTGAACGCGCTCGATGGTCGCCGCATCCGGCTCGCAGGTCAGCGACAGCCGGGCCAGCATCCCGGACACCGACCGGTACTCGCTGGCGAGTCCTTGACACTTCTCGCACGTCGCTAGGTGTGCCTCGAGACGACGCAGGTCGTCGTCGGGCAGCAGCCCAGAGGGATCTTGATCGAGATACCGCTGCAGACGACGCGCCGCCCATCGGCACGTGATCATGCGAGGCACGACCGTCATGGAAACCTTCACGATCGGAAACCCGGCGGTCCGCCGGGATCCTTCCCGGATCCCCGGCACATTCTCCGGCTCCGGCTTCGCCGGCAGAACTCCGGTCGTCGCCGTGTGCCGACGGCCCCGTCGACCGCCCGCGGCTGCACCGTCGGCGGTCCCCTGCGCGTGGAGTCCGCGGGCACCCTTCGCGGACACCACCGAGGCCGTCCCCACTCTGCGTCGCCTAGACCAGGCCGTTATGGGGCTGAGCCGCCGGGATCTCGCCGTCCATGCGGCGAGCCGATTCGACGCCGGTTGTGGAGCAGCCGCGCTGAGACGACCGCGACCACAGCCACGCCGATGACCGCACCGAGCGGTCGTGCGCCAAGCCAGCCGAGCACCGCGACCGCGCTGCCCGCCGACAGCGCGGGTCCCGCGCAGCAGACGAGGACCACGGTCGCGGCAACCATCCCCTTCATCGCCGTCGGCCAGCTCGACGGGCTCGGACGCAGCGCCGGTCGCGGACTCCGCCCGACCCGACCTATCGGCTCGTCTCGCAGGTGGTCGGTCCGGCGCATGATGCTCACCCCGCGCAGCAGGACATCGCTGCGACGTCGCTGTGGAAGCTCTGGGCCGCAAGCTTGAGTCCCTCGTTCATCGTCAGATAGGGGGCCCACGTGTCGGCGAGCTGCTCGACCGTCCAACCAGCCTTGATCGCGATCGTGGCGGCATAGAGCAGCTCACCCCCGTGATCGGCCAGCACGTGGACGCCGAGGAGTTGGTGGGTGTCAGCAGCGACCACGAGCTTGATGGCCCCCCGGGTGTCGCGGCTGACCAGAGCACGGGGCACCTGCTCAAGGCCCAGGGTCCGGGTCTCGACCGCGTGACCGAGTCGTATCGCTTCGGCCTCGTTGGGACCGCACCAGGCCAGCTGCGGACTGGTGAACGCCACGTGGGGCAGGCCGGTGTAGTCCATCGCCCGGGTTGTCCCGGCGATCGCGTTGTGCGCTGCGGTGCGACCCATCACCGCAGCCACATAGACGAACTCAGGCGCGGTCGTGACGTCCCCCGCAGCGAAGACACGCGGATGGGTCGTGCGCAGGGCATCGTTGATCCGGACCCTCCCCCGGTCGTCCACCGCGATGCCGGCGTGGTCGAGCTGGAGGTCAGCGGTTCGCGGCGTCCGCCCCGTCGCGACCAGGACGTGCTCACCCGTCACACTCGTGCCGTCCTCGCACCAGACCACGATGCCGTCCGGCGTTGTGTCGATACGGACAGCCTTGGTTCCGCACCGCGTGATGCCCTCATCGCGAAGGGATTGGTCCAGGAGGTTCGCCAGATCCGGGTCAGCGCCGGTGAGCAGAGGTCCGATGAGACTGACCCGGGTCCCCAGTTGGGCGAAGAGCTGAGCTTGCTCGGTGCCGACGAAGCCTGCACCGATGACGACGAGGCTGGCAGGGAGCACCTGCAGCTCCATCACCGTGGTGGACGTCAGGTAGTCCACCGAGTCCAGTCCGGGGATCGGTGGCACGGCAGGTGCCGCGCCGGTCGCGATCACCACCGAGTTGATGGCCAAGGTGAAGTCGGCGACGGCAAGGGTGCGGTCGTCGAGGAATCGGGCCTCCCCCGACAGCACGTCGAACCCATGAGCTGTGGCGACGTCGGCGTACTTGGTCTGGCGGAGGCCGGCGACCAGGTCGTCCTTACGCGCCACGACCGTGCCCAGGTCGACGTGGCGAAGCTCGGTCTCGACCCCTTCGAACGGGTGCGCGGAGGCCCGCGCTGCCACGTGCGCCGCCGCCAGCAGCGTCTTGGACGGGACACAGCCCACGTTCACGCAGGTGCCTCCCAGGGTGCCGCGCTCGATCAGCGCGACCGTGGCACCGAGGGATCGGGCCTCGATCCCTGCGGCGAAGGCTGCCGAGCCGGATCCGATAACGAGCAGGTCATAGTCCATGGACGTACCTTGGACCTTCCAGTCGACGGGAAGGTCAAGGTGGCGTGATGAAGATCGGTGAACTCGCCCACCGGCACGGGATCACGGCCAAGACGCTGCGGTACTACGAGGAAATCGGGCTCGTTCTGGCGGCGTCCCGAACCAGTAGTGGGTACCGCGACTACGACCAGAGCTCCGAGGCGCGGCTCACGTTCATCAGGAGCGGACAGGCGATCGGGCTCAGCCTGGCCGAGATTCGCGACCTGCTCGCGATCCGCGACGACGGCCGGACACCGTGTGCCGCGGCCACCGAACTGCTCGACGATCACCTCGACCAGCTCACCGAGCGAATCCGCGACCTGCAGTCGCTGCGCCGCGACCTGCGTGAGCTGCGGGCCCGGGCCGTCGACCTTGCCGCGGCCGACTGCCTGCCCGACACCGTCTGCCACATCATCAACCCGGGACCGTGCACGTGCTCGGACCACGGCCGCTCGTTCAGCCCCCGAGACGCGGCGGGCTGACCAGCAGCCGGCGCGTCGACGCGCCGGGGACGCCGCGATGGGAATGCCGCGGCGGAGCTCGCGGGTTCCCTGGCCAGGACATACGCACCACCGAACCGGAGGACGAGCAGTGTCGACTCGCAACGCGGCGATGACCATCTACAGCACGACCTGGTGCGGTGACTGCATCCGGCTCAAGTCCGCCCTGGACCGTTCGGGGGTCGCCTACCGCGAGATCGACATCGAGCAGGACAGCTCCGCGGCGGATTTCGTCGTGCGAGTCAACGACGGCAACCAATCCGTTCCGACGGTGGTCTTCGACGACGGCACGGTGATGATCGAACCGTCCGGGCGTCAGGTCCTCGAGCACCTCGATCGTGACCGGTCACGAGCCGCGACCGGCCGGCCGTGACCGAACGCCCCAGCGACGAGGCCCAGCGGTCATCATCCGCAGACGAGTGGTCGCGCTACCTCGAGGACTACCACGCGTCACATGCTGGGATCACCGAACGCGTGCTCACCCGAGCAACTCACCCGGATGTCGGGACGCCCTACCAGTGGCTGCGGGCCTCGGTGCGGGCGAACCCCGGTCATGTCCTCGACCTCGCGTGCGGGAGCGCCCCCATGCATCCGTTGCTCCTCGACGCGACCCACTATCTCGGCGTCGATCTCTCAGCTGCCGAGCTCGCCTACGCGGCCGAGCGAGGCCGGGGGCCGCTGATGAGTGCCGACGCCCTGGTGCTGCCACTGCCGAGCGCCAGTGTCGACGTCGTCGTGTGCTCGATGGCCGTGATGCTGCTCCGACCCATCGAGGTCGCTCTCACCGAGGTCGCGCGGGTCCTTCGCCCCGGAGGCATCTTCACCACCATCCGACCGGTGGGCACCCCCTTCAGCCTTGCGGATCTGCGACTGGCCATCCCGCTGCTCGCGGGACTGCGTCATCTTCCCGAGATGCCGCAGCGCTTCAGTGGCCGAGGATTGCGGCGGATTCTTCACGGGGCCGGTCTCGACATCACCTCGGACGCGGCGCTGCGCTTCGTGCACCCGTTGGAGTCCGAGGACGACGCGCTGCTCGCCGTCGACGCGCTCTACCTGCCCCACGTCGGCGACGACCGTCGGCGCGAGGCCGCGACGCGGTTGAGCCGTCACGCACGCCCCGGGGGCCAGCTCCCCCTGGCCATCCGTCGCACGGTAGCCGTCCGGCGCTAAGGGCTCGTACCGCCCCCGCGCCACGGGCTCATGACCGTGCGCCCTGACGCCGTCTCGCCAGGACCGCTGCCACGATGACGACGACGCCTACGCCAAGAAGCACAAGTGGCAAGGGGCCAACCGACGCCACCGCACGGGTGATCGCCGACTGGATCTGGGTGGCGGCACCGACCACCGGATCCGACGTCGCATCGCCGGCAAGCACCCGGATCTCGAACACGCCGTACCAGGCGACATACGCGCCGGCGACGACCAGCAGGAGCCCGCTGAAGCGCATGATGCGCGGCCCGGCTCGCCGCATCCGCGTCGCCGCCGACGCTCCCGCGGTCGCCACGCCGACGGCCAGGACGAGCACGACGATGCCCATCCCCACCGCGTAGGTGACGAACACCAGCACACCGGACGCGACGCTCCCCGACCGCGCGGCGGCAGTAGTGACGGCGAGGAAGGGCGCCAGCGTGCAGGACAGCGACGCGAGGGCGAACCCGACGCCGTACGCCACCTGGGAGCCCCACGCAGCCGTCGGGCCCTGCCCCCGCCCGGCCAGGGCGGGGATCCGCAGCGAGTGACCGGCCAGCAGCCACCCCCCGAGTCCGATCAGCCCGATCCCGATGACGACGGTGACGAAGGGCAGATACCGCTCCAGGGACAAGGCCAGCGGAGTGAGCACCAGACCGAACAGACCGAACACCGCGACGAACCCGATCGTCATCCCGGCGGAGAACCGCAGGGCGCGCAGCACGGCAGCCGACCGCTCTCCCCCGGCCCCGTCGGCGGGCCGTGCCGAGCCCGACTGGGCCACCAGCACGGTCAGGTAGGCGGGGAGCAGCGCGAAACCGCAGGGGTTGAAGGCCGCTACCGCGCCCGCTACGAGCGCTAGGGCCAGCAGCCCGGTCTCCATCGGGTGCCTACGCCGCGACGAGCTTGTCGAGCACGCTGCGCAGGTCGTCCGCGCTCATCCCGCCGATGAACCGCTGCGCATCGCCCTGCCGGGTGACGAAGACGAAGGATGGTTGAGCCGGGACCCCGAAACGCGCCCACAGCGAGCCGTCCAGGTCCGATACGTGGCTGAAGTCGCCGGTTCCGGTGTCGGACACGAAGCCCTTCATCTCCTCCACCGACCCAAGCCCCGGGATCCCGACGAACTGGACCCGTCCGGAGTACTCGGCACTGAGCTTGGCGATGTCGGGGCCCTCGCCGCGGCAGATGGTGCACCACGGCGCCCAGAACCACAGCACCACCGGCTTGCCCGCCAGGGTCGCACCGGAGAACGCGGCACCGTCCAGCGTGGCGCCGCCGAACTGGAGGGCGGCCGGAGCCTGGGTCGACGGAGCCGCAAGGGCCGTGGGACCGATGACCGGCGCGGCGCTAGTCGGCGGGATCGAATGGTCGCTCTGCCCGCTCGTCGAACCCGTTGCACTGCCGCAGGCGGTCAGCAACAGCCCCGACAGGGCCAAGGACGCCAGCAGAAGCCGTCGCCGCGATGCGGTGGTGGTCATCGTCATCCGCGCTCCTCAGGTTGGTCGGTCGATACCGAACCCGGCGAGCGATGCTCGGCATTCCCGGGATCCGGCCAGGTGACGCGCGTGCGGCACGCTGGACGTCCGGGTGACTCGACCTGTGGCGAGACCCGGACGCGATGCCATGGTGCGTCGACGCAGTTCCCAGTTCTGTGGGCTGCCACACACTCGCGGCGGATGTTCGCTGTCAGATCCCACGGACCCGTGATCCCAGAGCCGACTCGACGGATGAGTGGGCGGGGTAGTCGCCGATCCGGCGGCCCAGGAACTGCCAGCGCGGTACCAGCCCCGGATCGAGGATCACGACGCCCGGCGAACGAACCGTGTCTCGGGTGATCCGCTGGGGTCGGAACCCGTGCGTCATGGTTCGCGCGTAGGAGGCGACGCCACGGGGGTCGAGCATCCTCCAGCCCAGGGGGTCACCGAGCCCGACCGCGTCACGGACTCGTTGGTCGGGGTCGAGGAGCAGGGGCATCGTGACGCCACGTTCCTGCATCAGCCAGCGGGCCTGGTAGTCCGCCGAACCACCGATCGCGACGACGGTGGCGCCGTGCGCTTCGAACCGCGGTCTCTGCCGGTCCAGCTCGATGAGCCATTCCTGGCAGGGCAGGCAACCGAAGTACCGGACGAGCTGCGCCACGAGCCAGGACCCGCGGAACGGTTCGAGGGAGCTCGGCTGCCCCGTAGGGGTGAGCAGCGGGACGGCGCCCAGGTCAGGTGCGGTCGTCATGGTCCACGAGCGTCCCCTCTCGCAGGGGGATGACGGGGCAGCTCTGCTCATCCATCTCCGGGAAGGCGGCGCGCATCCGCAGGTCGTGTCGTGCGTCGACCGTGCACTTGTACAGCCGGACCTTGCCGCGCCAAGTGCCCACCGCCAGCAGGATCGGATAGGCGACGAGGGGGATGGCGATGATGAACTCGATGAGTCGCTCCACGAGGGCAGACTAGGTCGTGATCCGGTCGCCCACCGTGGGCCAGCCCACACTTGCTCGAGCGGAGTTCCCGCCCACCGCACGGGGCATACTGACCACCATGCAGGAGGTCGGCGCGACGCCCGAGAAGGATCGAGCGGCCGCGTTCGCGCTGTACGTCGAGCCCGAGATCCCGGTGCTGCTGCGGGTGGCCCGGACGCTCACCAGCTCCGCGGCCGACGCCGAGGATCTCGTGCAGGAGACACTGATCCGTGCCTACCGAGCCCTCGACCGCTTCGACGGCGCGCACCCTCGAGCCTGGTTGCTCACGATCCTGCGACACACCTCGTCCAACCTGCACCGAAGAACCCGGCCCGACCTGGTCGAGAGCTGGGACGTGCTGTCCAACCCGAGGCCCGCGTTCGGGGCCAACCGCCCCGAGACGGCCGATGAATCGGTCCTCGCCGAGGTGCTGGAACCCGACGTCGAAACCGCGGTGGCGTCCCTCGACCCCCGCTTCCGTGCCGTTCTGATCATGGTGGACATCCACGGACTCACCTACGCCGAATGCTCTGAGGCTCTGGGTATCCCGGTCGGGACGGTCATGTCCCGACTGAGTCGGGCTCGGGACCGCATGCGCAAGCACCTACGCTCCTCCGGGAGGTTCTCGTGATGTCGATGTCGATCCCGCGGATGCTCGAATGCCGCCGCACGCGGCGGCGCCTCCAGCGGTTCCTAGACCGTGACCCGTCGGCGCCGCTCACGACGGCCGAGGTGGCCCAGGTGGAGGAGCACCTGCGGGGCTGCGAGCGCTGCACCGGCCTGGCCGAGGAGTACCGCGCGCTGCACCGGTCGCTTGAGCACCTCGGCGCCACCCTGGAACCCGATGACGAGGCGGTCCGCCGGGTACGTCTCGCGCTGGACCGTGCCCTGGACAGCGAGGGCCCCTGAGCGGGTGAAGATGACCGAGCTGGCCGGGAAGGGTTGAGGCGCGTCGGCGGGTTTCGATGCAGACCCGACTCGGCTGGAGTCGACCTGCTGGAAGGCCCTGCATGTCCGAGGCACCCGGTCTGCTCGCTCGTGCTCGCCGCGCACTGCACCGCTGGGAGAACCTGACCCGCCCCGTGGACCCTGAGCGCCGCTCGATCATGGCCGAGCGGTGGGACGAGCTCCCCGACGGTGTGAAGACGGCGAACCAGCTGGTGGGCCGGTTCGCGATCGGCTGCGAGGGTACCCACGGCGTCTTCCCCCAGTGCAACCTCACGTGTTCCCCCTGCTACCACTCCAGCGACGCGAACAAGGTCCGAGTGGATGGCTCCCACACGGTGCGAGAGGTCGCGAAGCAGATGGCCTACCTGCGCAAGCGCCGCGGCTCGCGCGCGCACGCGCAGCTCATCGGGGGTGAGGTGTCCCTGCTGACCCCCGATGACCACGCCGAGACGCTCCTCGCCATGCGCGCCCATGGCCGTGAGCCGATGAGCATGACCCACGGCGACTTCGACTACGACTACCTGCGCAGTCTCGCTCTCGGCCCCGACGGGCTCCCGCGATTCGCCAAGCTCTCGTTCGCGGCGCACTTCGACTCGCTGATGCGCGGTCGACGTGGGATCCCGCGTCCGAGGTCGGAGTCGGAGCTGAACCCGTATCGGGCTGCGTTCGCGGACATGTTCACCCGGCTGCGCCGTGAGCACGGAGTGACCTCGTACCTGGCGCACAACATGACGGTGACGCCCTCGAACCTCGATCAGGTGGCCCAGCTGGTGCGTGACACCGTGCCGATGGGCTACTCGATGCTGTCCTTCCAGCCGGCCGCGTTCGTCGGCGATGACCGCCGATGGCGCGAAGGGTTCCGCGAGGTCACGGCCGATGCCGTATGGGCGGAGATCGAGGCCGGTGCGGGCACGCGACTGCCGCACGCCGCGGTCCAGATGGGTGATCCCCGGTGCAACCGGACCGCGTACGGGATCCTGGTCGGTGCCCGTTGGGTTCCGCTCCTCGACGACGAATCCGCCGTCGACCTCGCTGCCCGCGACGCGTTCTTCGCCCATCTCGGTGGTGCCGTCCTGGGCGGCATCCCGGCCTGGCAGGCCGCCATGAAGGCCACTCGTGCTGCCCTCAGTCACCCCCGCGCGTCGGGCGTCGCGCTCCGGTACGGCGTCCGGCTGGTGCGCCGCGCCGGAGGACCCATCGCCATGGTGCGCAATGGAGTGCGGCCGATGACCTTCGTCATGCACAGCTTCATGGACGCGAGCGACGTCGCCCCCGCTTGGCGGCTCCTTCAAGACGGTGTGATCAGCGAGGACCCGACAATCCGTGCGACGCAGGAGCGACTTCAGGCCTGCGTGTACACGATGGCCCACCCCGACTCAGACCTGCTCGTCCCCGCATGCGCGCAGCACTCGGTGCTCGACCTCGAGGAAAATGCCCAGCTGCGTCAACTTCTCCCGCTCATCGAGGTCAGGTCCGGCTCCGCCCCGGGATACGCAGCAACACCTCGCTGACCACCGCTCGGAGAAGTCCAAACGACGACCCGCTCCGACCGCGCAAACACCGACCCCCATGTGCGAGTAGCCAGCAGGGTCAATGGTTCTGCCCTCACGCCTTCGATCGTCCCAGCGATGGGGTGATCGCCGGATTCCCAACTCCACCAACGGGAATGGGGCGCCCTGCCCGACGGGTTCCCGTCGCGAGTTCCCACACGGTTGCTCGCCCGACTACCGAAAGGCCCGCAGAATGAACGGGAATCGAAGGCTCCGAATGTCTGCCCTGAAGGCAGGTCTCGTCGCGATGGCGCTCGTCGCCCCGCTCACAGCCGGCATCGCCACGGCGAGCGCGACAGACGACAGCGCGAAGCACAGCGAGCACCGGCAGGTGTCGCTCACGGTCGTCGAGCCCGCTGTCGGGGAGGTGGTCACGGATTCCGTCATGCCCATCTACGTGCGATGGGCCGGATTCCAGCTGGACGCGCGCTACGCCGGCACACCATTGATCCCGGGCGTCGGTCACTTCCATACGATCATCGACGGACACCTGATCGACATGTCACCCTCCGTCCGCAACGGCAACCGGGACACGATCTCCATGGTCGGGGTCCAGCCCGGAAGCCACGTGCTCACCGTCGTCCCCGCGTGGAACGACCACAGCGAAGTGATGAGCGCAGCCGTGAACGTCCCGTTCACCTACGCGGGACCGTTCCTGCCCGAGCCCGCGGGCTACACCGGCACCGAGGCAGCGACCATCGCGCTCGTGAGCCCCGCGCCAGGATCCACCATCCGGGGCAGCTCGTTCACGCTCACCGCCGATATCAGGAACTTCGTCCTCTGCGGCGACTGCTACGGGAAGCCGAACGTCGCCGGCGAGGGACACTGGCACATCTTCGTCGACCTGCCCATGGGTGCGATGGACCCGATGAGCATGATGCCGCACATGATGACCATGGCCAGCGACGCGACCCAGACCGTGTCTCTCAAGGGCCTGAACTCCGGCCCGCACACGTTCACGGCCGTGCTCGTCGGCAACGACCACATGCCCGTCATGCCGATGGCCATGGCGTCGGTGACCTTCAATGTGAGGTCCGGGCACCACGACCGCTGAGGACGCTCACGGCACGGTGATCGTGTGCGGAGAACAGCACGTGTCAACCGGCCGGGTCACCAGGCGGAATCCGCCCGGTGGCCCGGTCGTTCGCTGACGCAAACACAACGACGTCCCTTCGGCAGTGCAGCGATTCGCTGGGACGCGATCGTGGCAAAGCATGGCTAGGTCGCGATATGGATCCGCCGACACCGACTCGTCGCAGTTCGGGAGAGACGTCGCCGGGGTAATGCCACACTCGATGTGGACCGGTCATGATTCCGACTGGCCGTTCCGCGTGACTACCGCTTGTGATCGGAGCCAGGGATGCCTGTCGACGTGCTGACCCGGATCACCATCCACCGACCCCCGGACGTCGTGTCGGCCTTCGCAGCTGACCCCTCGAACGCTCCCGACTGGTACGCCAACATCGACGCGGTGGAATGGCTCACCCCATCACCGGTCGGTGTCGGGTCCCGGATGGCGTTCCAGGCCAGGTTCCTCGGACGCCGGCTGTCCTATACCTACGAGGTCGTCGACTACGTGGCGGGTGTGCGGCTGACGATGCGGACCAGCCAGGGTCCGTTCTCGATGCAGACCACCTACGAGTGGCACGACCAGGGCGACGGGTCGACCACAATGACCCTGCGCAACCAGGGCGAGCCGTCGGGTTTCGCGGCCGTCACCGGTCAGGCCATGGCCGTGGCGATGAGGAGGGCCAACCAGAAGGACCTCAGTCGACTCAAGGACCTGCTCGAGACCCGTGACGGACCAGCGACGCCAGATCGATGACTTCCGCTCACGCACGATCGCTGGTCGAGCTGTGATCGGATGCCAGTTCCGCGCCGGCCAGAACTTCGGTCTCATGCGAGGGCGGCCCGTCTCTGACCTGAGCGGCCGCGACGCGCTCGCGACGTGTCTCCCCTGACTCGAGAACGACCAGCCGCGCGGCCATCGGCAGGACGAGACCCACGACTGCGCCGACACCGACGCCATGTCCGGCCGGTAGTTCCGCGAAGAGCGGGCCAGCCGTCGTCGTGACCTCCAGAAGCGTTCGCGGGCCGCGCGGGCTCACCCGTGCAACCACGCCGACGACGTCGGCGTCCGGGTCATCAGCAGCGACCACTCCAACCGATTCTTGGCGGATCGCGAGCACGGCTGGTCCGTCATGGAAACCAACTGCTAGCGGCGTCGACAAGACCCCTAGTGCCGATCTGTGGCCAGCACCGAGCAGGACGCCGGGAATCTCGTTGAGGCCACCGAGGAACCGATACACCTCCAGGGACGCCGGACTGCCGAAGAGCTCCTGCTGCCCCGCGTGCTGGAGGAGGCGGCCCTCGACCACGATCGCGATCGAATCGGCCAGGGTCGTTGCCTCCTGCTGGTCGTGGGTGACGAGGAGGATGGTGGGCTCGAGGATGGCCCGGACCTCCATGACGAGCTGGTGCATGTCGGTGCGCAGCGACGGGTCGAGGGCGCTGAACGGCTCGTCGAGCAGGAGCACGGACGGCTCTGCCGCGAGTCCGCGTGCCAGGGCGACCCGCTGGGCCTGCCCGCCGGACAGCGTGGCCGGGCGCCGCTGGGCGAGTGCGCCGAGCTGGACGAGCTCGAGGTAGCGGGACGCTGCACTGCGCGCGGCGCGGCGTGACGCTCCGGCCATGCGCGCGGCGAACGCCACGTTGTCGAGCACGGTGAGGTGCGGGAACAGGAGCGGGCGTTGGGAGACCATCGCCATGCCGCGGCGCTCGGGCGGTAGTTGAAGGACGCTGACTCCGCCGACGCGTACGTCGCCACCATCGGGGGCATCAAGGCCGGCGATCAGCCGCAGCGCGGTCGTCTTCCCCGATCCGGAAGGGCCGAGCAAAGCAACACAGCTTCCCGAGCTCACGGTGAGATCCAGCCCGGCTAGCGCCGCCGCGGCCGAGCCTGGGTACTGCTTGCGCAATCCCGTCACGTGAAGCGTGGCGGTCATCGGTTGGCTCCTGTCAGCTCGAGCTCGGAAGGCGCAGTCGAGACAGTCTGCGCCGAACGTGGGGCGCGCGCCGGGCGGGCCAGGAGGCCCACGACCAAGAGCAGCAGGAGCGGCGGCCCCACTGCGGCGACCGACAGGGCCGCCAGCACCGCATCGTTGCCGGTACCGGACGCCGCGCTGGCGACCTTCAGCGGCACGGTCACTACCTGGCCGCCGCCCACCAACAGGGTGACGATGTAGTCGCTCCACCCGACCAGGAACGCCAGCAGAGCTGCCGCGCTCAGCGGCCTGGCGAGCAGCGGTATCCGCACGCGCAGCAGGACCGACCGCGGGTCCGCGCCGAGGGTGCGCGCCTCGTCCTCGATGGCGCGGTCGTAGCCGGCGTACGCCGAACGCATCACGAAGGTCGTGTAGGGGATCGCCGTCACCATCAGGATCAGCGCGATGCCGAACAGTGGTGGGACATGAGCCCGCAGCAGGACCACGTTGAGACCCATCACCACAACGAACGGCGGTACGAACACCGGGGCGAGCAGAAGGACCGTGATCGTGCGCGCCGCCGGCGGCGGGTCGACGGCGAGCGCGTGCGCGGCCATCGCACCTGCCGGGACGGCAAGACCGGCAGTGAGCAGGCCGAGGACCAGCGATGTCGCGAACGCCGGGCCCGCGCCATCGTTGAGGGCCGCGACGAACCCCTCGGGTCCCCATGAGGACGGCACCACGTCGGGGTAGGACCAGCGACGCGCCGCGGCCCACAGCAGCAGCGGGACGAGTGGCAGGACGAACCACAGCCCGAGAGTCGCCTGACCCGACCGCGCCAGCGCCCGGCCACGTCTCGTCCGCGGTCTCATACCGGCTCCATCGAGCGGCGCACTGCGGGCAGCGCTCCCGCGCCGATGATCGCGCAGACAAGGACGGTGATCGTCGCCACCGCGAGCGCCTCAGGTCGTGCGGTCAGATCAGTCGAGGTGAACAGGCGGTAGGCCAGGACGGGGAGGGGTTCTGGGTAGGCGCGGCCGAGCAACCAGGCCACCTCGTAGGAGCCGAGCACATACACGAAGGACACCGCCCCCGCGATGAGCAGTCCCGGTGCCGCCAGCGGGAGGGTGACGTACTTCAGCCGGCTCCACGGACCGGCGCCGAGCACGGCCGCCGTCTCGTCGAGCTGGTCGGCGCTGGACGCCAGGACGCTGACGACCACCAGGGCGACGAACGCGGACTCCTTCCAGCCGAACTCGAGGACCACCGCCGCCCACCACGGCCCGGCCACGATCTGCGGGAACTCCCCCGGCGCCGCTCCAGTCAGCCGGGCGATGATCCCCGAGTCCGACAGCAGCAGACCGATCGCCGCTGCGCCGATCAGGTGCGGGACGGGGATGGTCAGGGTCGCCAGCCCGGACAGGATCCGACCGCCGACCCGAGTGGCCCGAACGGCGAGCGCGGTGGCCAGGCCGACCGTGAGCGCCAGCACTGTCGCGGCCGTCGCGATCGACAGGCTGAGGAGCAAGGAGGACCACAGGCTCTCCGTCGACACCGCGTCGCGGTAGGCGTCCAGGCTCGGGCGCGCCTGCCCCACCACCGGCACCAGCCCGATGCTCTGCGCGACCACCATGCTCAGCCCGACCCCGAGGACCAGCGCCGTGGGGACGGCTGCGGGGAGGATCAGGACGAGGGAGCGCCTCATCCACCACCTGCCAGCACCTGGCGGCGCCACCCGTCATCGAGCTTCGCGACCCAGGCCGCGGACAGCTCCGGGTTCGCGTTGCGGGCCAGCACCGCGTACGCCGGGACGACCGGGGAGGCCGGGAGCGCAGCGAAGGCGGCCGCCTGCGTCGCGGGGAGCAGCGCCGGGTCGAGCACGGTGAACTGCCCCCACACGCTCGGGTCGGCCTTGGCGACCTGCTGCTCCGGGGACAGTGCGAGGTTCGCCACGACCTGGGCGGCGTCTTGATGACCGGAGGTCGACGGGATGGCGAGGAAGCTGGCGTTGCCGACCGTGCCCTCGTCCAGGTTCAGCACGCGCGTGGTCTTCGGGAACGTGCCCTTGGCGACCAGACTGGTCAGCGTCGCCGGACCGTAGGTCATGGTGAAGTCGACCTGACCGCCGGCGAAGAGGCTGTCGAGCTGCACGGAATCCTTCGGATAGGTCTGCCCCGCCCGCCACAGTGAAGGAGTGAGCGCCGACAGCTGCGTCCACAGCAGCGGCGTGACCTGGTCGTAGGCGGCCTGGCTGTAGTCGGCGGGGACCGTGGCGTAGCCGCCGGCGGTGGCGTAGAGCGCCTCCCGGACGAACACCGAGCCGGTGAAGTCCGGCGGCGCGGGGTAGGTGAACCGGCCGGGGTGAGCCTTGGCCCAGGCCAGCAGGCCGGCCATCGAGTGGGGCGGGTCGCTGACCCGCGCCGAGTCGTAGACGAAGGTGAACTGCGCCTTGCTCCACGGTGCCTCGCACCCGTCGACGGGCGTACCGAAGTCCCGGGCCAGCAGCGGGTCCCCCGGCGCGGTGAAGGCCGCATTGGGCAGGTGGTCCGCCCATCCGCACGCCCACAGGTCGGCCTGCCGGCCGGTGGCGAAGTTGTCGCCGTTGACCCAGACGAGATCCACCGCGCCATCCGTACGACCAGCCTGCTTCTCGGTCAGCACGCGGTTGATCGCGTCCTTGGTGTCGGTGATCGGGACCCGGGTGAGGGTGATGCCGAGCTTGGCGGCGGCCGGTGCCAGGACGTCATCGACGTAGGCGTTGCCTTGCGGGTCGCCTCCCCACATCCACAGCGACACCGTCTGCCCCTTGGCGGCGTCGAGCACCTGGGACCATGGCCGCGATGTCGGCTGATCCGGCGTGGCCACGGCGGCGGAGCACGCGCTCGCGAGCAGACCGACACCCGCGACGAGCACGACGAGCTGCAGCCGTCGGGCCTTGCCCTGGCGGCGAGCTGAGGCGGTACCGGGCACGTCGTGCTCCCTCGCGTGGAGATAGTCGGTCGTGTCGGGAACACGGTGGGCACCTCGAAGCCTTCCCAGCACGAACCATCGATATGGAAGGGATCCTGTGCGAACTTTGGGCCTCGGGGCGTGGCTGCGCCTCGCCCTGCTCACCGGACTGCTCGTCAGCGGCGTGGTGCTCGCGCGCTGGATCGGGATCCCGGACCCCGACGCGCTGCGGAGCTCCATCAGCACGAGCGGACTGCCCGGCGTGGCCGCCTTCGTCGTCGGCTACGTGATCTGCAGCCTGCTGGTCGTACCCAAGGGGGTGCTGAGCATCGCTGCGGGTCTGGCCTGGGGTCTGCTGCCTGGCGTGGGCCTGGTCATGGTGGGTGCCCTGCTCGGCGCCATCGCGGCGTTCTGGCTCGGCCGCTGGCTCGGCCGCGACACGGTGGCCCGCCTGGCCGGCAAACACCTCGACCGCCTCGATGACCTCGTCGACCGGCACGGCGTCGCCGCGATCGTCGTGGTCCGGCTGATCCCGGTCATCCCCTTCACCGTCATCAACTACGCCGCCGGCCTGACCGCCATCCGGTTCGGCCCCTATCTGCTCGGCACAGCCCTCGGGATCATCCCGGGCACGTTCGCCTACGTCGCGCTCGGCGCCTACGGCACCGAGCCCGGGTCCTGGGAGTTCGCAGCCGCGGTCGCGGCATTCCTCGCGCTCACCGTCATCGGCGCGATCGCCGCCCGCCGCCACCGCAGAGGGTCAATTGACGGCGTTGCCGAGCCCTCCCGCGCAGACAGCGCCGCCTGATGCTGGACACCCGCGCTCGCCGCGCCCTGGCCGGACCCCTTGATCGGGTGGCCGCGCTGCTCGACAGGCCCGGCATCACCCCAGACCGGCTCACCGTGCTCGGCCTCCTCACCGGGGTCGCCGGCGCGGTCACGGCCGCTCGCGCCGCGTGGTGGATCGCACTGGGGCTCTGGCTGGCGTCACGCCTCCTCGACGGGCTCGACGGACCACTGGCCCGGCGCCGCCGCGCCGCCGGCACACCCGACGACGGTGACGCCGGCGGGTTCCTCGACATCACCGCCGACTTCGTCGTCTACGGCAGCTTCGTCGTCGGCGTAGCAGTCGGAACCGGCGCGAGCATGCTGCCCTTCCTGCTCGTGCTGCTGGCCTACTACGCCAACGGCGCAGCCTTCTTGGCCTTCTCCTCCATCGCCGAACGCCGAGGAACGCCAATCGACGACGGACGCTCCCTGTCCTTCCTCGGTGGCCTCGCCGAGGGCACCGAGACAGTGATCGTGCACTCGCTGTGGTGCATCCTGCCCGGCTACGCCGGCCAGATCGCCTGGGTCTGGGCTGCCATCGTCGGGATCAGCGCCACCCAACGCGTCATCGCCGGGCACGTCACATTGCGCCGACCCCACCCGCCGACCACGGCGCAGCCCGACTCGGCCACTGGACCAACACCCCCGGTCGGGCCGGCCTCACGGCGCACCGCGGCCGAGCTGGCCTGGAGCACGCCCCTCGAGGCCACGCTGCTGATCTGTCGCGGCGCCACCTTCGCCACCGCCTCACGGATCGCCCTCGTGGTCGGCACCGTGCTCACCCTGGTCAACCAGGCGACCGTCATCGCGTCGGGCGATCTCAGCGCCCCGACTCTGCTGCGCGTCGCGGCCAACTATCTGATCCCCTACGTCGTGTCGAGCATCGGCTATCTGGCTTCATGCCGGGTCGCCAGGGACCCTGCCATGCCCGACGTGTGACCACCACGCAGCAGCAACGGGCCGCCTATCCGATTCGGACATCGCATCGGGAACACCAGGGACGCGCTCCCGGGTTCCCAGCACGTCCGGCGACCGAGTCAGCAGACAGCTGCGTGCGCCGAACGTGAGGGAGGGCGACGTGGCGGAGCGTGTCGAGTTCAACGGGTCGGGCCAACGCACCCTGGTGGGGCGCCTGGACATGCCGTCCGGTCGGCCGCACGCGTACGCGATCTTCGCCCACTGCTTCACGTGCGGCAAGGACAGCCTCGCCGCCACACGAATCGCTCGATCGCTGACCGAGAGTGGCTTCGGGGTCCTGCGCTACGACGTACCGGGCCTCGGCGAGTCACCCGGCGACTTCGCCGACGGCACGTTTAGTTGTGACGTGTCCGACCTCGTCGCGGCCGCCGACTTCCTCCGCAGCCGCGACCGAGCACCAGCCCTCCTCGTCGGACACTCCCTGGGCGGGGCGGCCGTGCTGGCCGCAGCGCCACGCATCGCAGAAGTGCGCGCGGTCGCGACCATCGGTGCACCCAGCGACCCCGCGCACGTGACCAACCTGCTCGATGACGCTCTCCCCGCTCTCGACACCGTCGGCGAGGCGCAGGTCGTGCTGGCTGGTCGACCGTTCCGCATACGCCGAGCTTTCCTCGACGACATCCGCGAGCAGCCACAGCTCGAGCGCATCGCTCAGCTGGGAGCTGCCCTGCTGGTCATGCACTCACCGCAGGACTGCGTCGTCGGCATCGAGAACGCCCGCACTATCTACGAGGCAGCGCGGCACCCGAAGTCGTTCCTCGCCCTCGACGGTGCCGACCACCTGCTGACCCGCCCGGCCGACTCTCGGTACGTCGCCGGCGTCCTGGCAGCCTGGGCGAGCCGCTACGTCGACGACGAGCCCGCGACCCCTGACCCCGCCCTCAGTGGCCACGGTCGGGTCCTGGTCAGGGAGTCGACCGATGGGCGCTATCGGCAGGACATCACCGCGGGCCGGCACAGTTGGGTCGCGGACGAACCGGTCGCGGTCGGCGGCGACGACAGTGGCCCTTCGCCCTACGACCTTCTCCTCGCAGCGTTGGGGTCGTGCACGGCAATCACACTGCGGATGTATGCCGATCGGAAGGGATGGCCGCTCGAGTCGGTCCAGGTGGTCCTCGAGCACGACCGCATCCATGCGTCCGACTGCGCTGACTGCTCGACCACGAGCGGCCAGCTCGACCGGATTCGGCGCGAGATCCTGATCGCGGGTGATCTCGACGACGACCAGGTTGCGGCCCTCACGGTCATAGCGGACAAGTGCCCCGTGCATCGCACGCTGACACACGAGGTCCACGTGGCCACCACGGTGGCCCGCGACGAGAAGGCCCTGGCATGACAGGCATGTTCAACCGCTGCGGCGATCGCCGGCGCAGCCCCGAGGGTCAGGTGCCGCGCGGGCCCGAATTCTCTCGTCGCGATCTCGGCTCGGCGACATGACGCAACGGACGGACGGGGCGACCGACGTCGAGGTGCTGTGGCGGCCGGGCTGCGGGTACTGCGCCCGGCTGCGTCGAGACCTCGCTCGGAGGGGCGTCCACGCCAACTGGCGCAACATCTGGGAGGACAACGACGCACGGGCGCTCTCGGCCCGGAACAACAACGGCAACGAAGTCGTGCCCACGGTTCGCGTCGGGAACACCTGGTTGACGAACCCCTCAGGCGCCCATGTGGCAACCCTCGCGCTATCGGGCGACGCGACCGGTATCCCGGCGCCGACCCGATCCCACTCCCGGCTTACGGCCCTGAGCTCCTGGCTCCCCGTGCTCGGACTCGTCGCCATCAGCGAGGTCGGTCGCTCCACAGGACTCCCGCTCCTGAGTCTGGGCGCAGACGCCCTGGCCGTTGCCGCCTGGTGGGCGACCCGGCCGTTGCGACGATGACGGCGGCGAAGAGGCGCGGGGGCAGCTGGCGTGGCGGCGTCCCCGATCGATTCCGCCCGACAGCGTCGGTCACGGCGACCTCAGCAGTCTTCTTCGTCCTCGCCGCCGATTGGTTGTCCAAAGAGTGGGCAAGGCAGCCCAACCGCGGCGGGCAAGCCGTCGGCTCACCTGCCGGGATCCCACTCGTGCTCAACACCGGCACCTCGTTCGGGTTCGCTGCCGATCACCCCGTCGTCGTCGCGGCTACGGCCGGCGGACTGACACTGCTTCTCCTGGTGGTGCTGGTGCGAACCACCCCGCTGCCGCTGAAGCTGGCGCTCGCGGTCGCCTTGGGCGGCGCGATGGGCAATCTGGTCGACCGGGCATCCCACGGTGCCGTCACTGATTGGGTCCACCTGGCCTGGTACGGGCCCTCGTTCAATGTCGCCGACCTGGCGATCCGTGGCGGGCTGGGGGTGGCCTGCTTGGTGTGGATCCGAGGTAGGCGCGGCACCGGTCTCCGCAACATGGGCACCCACGCCGTCGCTGCGGACTCGCGATGAAGCGATCGCGGCGTCGGATTCCGCGGCAGACCTTTAGGCCCGGGGTCGCTCGGGCCATCATCACTACGGTGCTTGCTGTCGCTGCTTTGATCACCCGGCTTCGATCTGGGCGCGCGGCGGAGGTGGTTGCGCTCGTTGCATTAGCCGTGTCGCCCTACGCCTTCCAGCGCGACCCCGGCCAAAGCCGCATTGGCCGGGGTCTGGATTGCCGGCCAGGCGCCGGTCGCGTCCATTCGCGCCATCCTCGGCCCGGTGCCGCTTCGCCTTCGTCGAGGGCCGCAAGCACAGACTCAATCCCGCATTGACGACAGCGACTACCCCGATCCATCCCCGATCACACTCTCGTTAGGAGCTGCGCATGCTGCCCGACTCGGTCCAGGCCTTCATCGACTCCGAGATCGCCGCCAACACCACCGACTACTCCGACCTACGAGCGGTCTTCCTCAACGGCACGCTCAAGCGATCCCCGGAATCCAGCCACACCGACGCACTGATCGACATCAGCGCCCACATCCTGCGCGGAGTGGGTGCCCGGGTCGACGTCGTGCGCACGATCGACCACGTCATCCCCCCGGGGGTCTACCCCGACATGCGTGAACGAGGGTGGCCGGGCGACGACTTCCCCGACATCTACCGCGAGCTGATCGAGCCAGCGCACATCGTCCTGCTCGCCACCCCCATCTGGCTGGGCGACCAGTCGTCGATGACGCGACTCATGATCGAGCGGCTCTACGGCTGGTCCAGCGACGTCAACGAGTTCAGCCAATGGTCCTACTACGGCAAGACCGGCGGTGTCCTCATCACCGGCAACGAGGACGGCGGGAAACACTGCGCTGCGCAGATGCTCTACGCGCTCTCGCACATCGGATTCACGATCCCACCGCAAGCCGATGCCTACTGGGTCGGCGAGGCAGGCCCGGGACCGTCGTACCTCGACGACAACCAGGGCGCCCGCAACCACTGGACCACGCGCAACACCGTCTTCGCGACGTGGAACCTGCTCCACTCGGCACGGCGCCTCGTCGACGGCGGAGGCATACCGGCCCACGGGAACCGGACCGCGAACTGGGATCTGAGCGATCCCACCCACCCCAACCCGGAGTACCGCGTCTGAGTGCGGTGCCATTCGTCCCCATCACGAGCGAGGGCACGCGGCCAAGGGCGGCACGCTAGTCGGGAAACCCGGCCGACGCTCGGGTGACTCCGCTTCAGGTCGAGTCGACCCGGCGAGGGGCGCGCCGACGCACGAGGGCCGTAACCACCACTTCGCCGCCACCGCCATCGAAACCGCCACCGCGGCTGCCCGGAGGCTCGTGCATACCGCGGATCTTGTCGCTCGCCGTCAGCGACTTGTGGTGCAGCCTCGAGCCGGCGAGGACCAACGCCGCACAGCCGAGCTAGGCGCCTTCAGGTCAGGTGTCTAAGGACCGCACGAGCATCCGATGGACCAGCAGCCACGGATGCAAAGAACGCGTGCCCAACTTCGTCCTCCGGATAGACCAGCTCCACGCGGATGTCGTCGGTGGCGACGTGACGTGGCGTGCCGAACCTCGCCAGGACGCTCACGGTGGGGATCCGCTGATCGCCGACCACGAACAATGGGCACATCGCGAGGTCGCTGCCGACCTGGCCCGGTCGCGGCTCGTTGCCGAGCACCTCGGACCCGAGCCGTACCAAGACGCGCAGAGTTTCGTCATCAGGCTCCTGAACGCTTTCGAAACGCAGCCTGTCCAGCACCGCCCACGCGACGGTCGACCAGTTCTCGATCATGTCGCGCCAGGCCCCGGCGAACAGCAGGCGCACCACGTTCGTCTCCTCGCCCGCGAACAGCGCCTCCGCGGCGCTGTTGGCCATGACGAGATCCCAAGACCGGTCGTAGGCGAAACCGGGGTAGGGCATGTGGCTGTCCAGCAACCTGCGCAGGGCACGCCGGAACGGCTCCATATGGGGGTCGTTCAGCGGCGCCGCCGAGTAGGGCCCACGCAGGCCGGCGGCCTCGAAGATGCGGTTGCGGTCCCGAACCGGCACGTCGAGCTGGTCCGCGAGCCGATCGACCATGCCCGCCGAGGGCCGACTGCGACCGGTCTCCAGGAACGAGATGTGCCGGCTCGTACTGCCTACCGCGATCGCCAGGTCGAGCTGGCTCATCCCCCGCACACTGCGCCACGTGCGCAGCTCCCGCCCGAATGGTGCTGAGGTCTCGGCCGCAGTCGTCATAAGCCACAGGTTGCCAGCACGCCGTACGAAGGGCCATTCCCCGGCAAGGAATCGCGCCGTGCACGACCTCCATCGTCCACTTGCGCTCCTACGAGAGAGAGGACGCGTCATGCGCATCAACCTGGAGTACACGATCAACGCACCGCTCGAGGCGGTGTGGCACGTTATCGGAGACGGCTTCGCCGACATCGGCGCCTGGGCAACCCCGATCCCCGCGTCTCGGGCCAACGCGACACCGGTCACCCTGCTCGGTGCACCGGTCGCCGGGCGCGCGTGCGACCTGTCAACGCCAGGCTTCTCAACCATCCACGAGACGCTGGTTGAGTACGACCCGCTGGCGCACCGGTTTACCTTCACGGTCGACCGAGGCCTGCCCCAGTTCGTCACAACGGCTCGCAATTCCTGGGCCCTCACCCCGCTCGATGCCACGACGACCCACTTCACGATGCGGGCAGAGGCCACCACCCACGGCGTCCTCGGATATCTCGCAACACCGTTCCTGTGGCTCAACCTGCGTCGAACGCTGCGCATCTCAGGCGAGGACCTCGTCCATTTCGTCGAGAGCGGCACCGTGTCCCCGCGCAAGGCACGACAGCTTGCTAAACGCGATGACCAGTATGCGGGAGCGTAATCACGTCGCGAGTCGGCCCGTCATCAACGGTGACGCATCGCCATCCGCCTAGGCCGGGGCCCGGCATCCGGACCGGCCCAACCACGAGTGGCGGATCGCGGTGGGATGGCTAGCTGCAGCCAATTCGCCCCTGGTCACGACGGTCGACACGCCGCCGTCGGCGCACATCCCAACGACGTCGGCTCTGCCTCGCCTCCGGTCAGCAGTGCACGGGCGCGTCGCGCGCCTCGCCCTGCTGCGGGACTCGGCCGGTCTCGCTCAAGAACTTCAGCACGCCCAACGTGTCGCGACCCATGCCGCGCGCTCGGCGGGCCAGCGCCTCGTCGAACAATCGACCAATGCGACCAGCCTTCAGCGTGACCTCGGCACGCGTCTCAAGCAGGGTCCGACCGTCAACCGCCGTCACCGTCCACCTGTTGGATGCCGCCTTGACTCCTGGCAAACCGCTGCCGAGGTAGGTGAAGGATCTACCTTCTTCCCAGTGCGTCCAGCGTTCAGTCAGTGTGATCCCGCCGCGCAACACGCAGATTCGCTCGGCACCGACGCCTCGATCACGACCCGGCGCGGTCACCGCCGACTGCACGGCGTCCGACCACAGCACGATGTCCTCGAGACGAGCAAGCACCGACCAGACAGCCTCCGGGGCGGCGTCGATGCAGACGGAGTCCGACACGGTGAACATGGCACATGTATACCTCGCTCGGCGCCCGCGGTTGCCCGATTGCCGATCCCCGCGCGACACCGGCGGTGCGTGCCAACTAGACACCGCCGACCGTCGGTGCTTCTGATCTTGGACGTCGGATCCGAACGCCGGGTGCAAGGCACGGCTGGACGTAGTCGTCGCGTGGTGCTCGATTCACGGTCCATCAGGCCCAGCACGAAGCCCACCGACCCCATCTGAGCTCAACAGAGACGATCGCTTCCTCGACGCACAAGTCGCCACGAGGCGTTCCAGCTGGTGGACGGCGGCGTGACGGCTGCCGTAGACAGCAGAACCGAGGGGGAGCACAGTGGCGTCGGCGTTGACCGGCGCCGCAGAGGAGAGGCAAGGCCATGCCCAAGTACCTCGTGCTCTACCGCTCCACGCTCTCTGTCGGCGAGCAGATGGCCGCCGCCACGCCTGAGGCGATGCAGGCCAGCATGAACGACTGGATGTCGTGGGGCGCGAAGGCGGGCGACGCCCTCATCGACTTCGGCTCCCCCACGCAGCCGGCCAGTGACGGCGATCCAGGACCTGCCGGGTGGGTCGGCGGCTACTCGTTCCTGCAGGCCGACAACCTCGACGCACTCAACGCCCTGCTCGAAGGTCACCCGCACAGGGCCATGGGCACCATCGAAGTTCTCGAGGTGCTTCCACAACCTGGCATGTAGCGCCCGTCATCCCGTGATCGGGGCTCATCCGGATCGGATCCTCGGGCGATATCGCATTGGGCGCCGCCCCTGAGTCCGGGCCACCCCGAGAGAGGAGTCAGGCATGGAGATCCCGAAGCCCAGCGACGAGGACAAGGCAGTCTTCCACTCCCTCGTCCCTGACCGACCCGACGTCGTCGTCAAGCCCATGTTCGGCAACCTCGGCGCCTACGTGAACGGCAACATGTTCATGGGACTGTTCGGCCCGTCGATCGGAGTCAAGCTCCCCGAGCCCGACCGAGAGGCTCTTCTCTCAGTCGAAGGCGCCGGTCCCTTCGGTCCCCCGGAGCGCCCGATGGGCGGCTACGTCTCCCTTCCGGCTCAATGGCGGAAACCCACGAACCAGACAGCAGCCTGGGTGAACCGCTCACTAGAGTTCGCCGCCGCACTTCCACAGAAGGCACCCAAGAAGGCCAAAGCACGCAAGCCCGCGTGACACACGCGACAGGGGCACCGCGAGCGCCCCGTCCGAGGTGCCTACGTCAGACGCCGGGCCATGGGGCGGATCGCCGCGGAAACGTGCATCTCATGTCCCTATCGTGTCCGTAGACACGGAAAACGACGGACACCGGCGGGTCACCGCGGTCAAGATCACATTGTAAAACCGCAGGTCAGAGGCACTATTGGGCACTCGGGGACATCTGGCTTTCGAGCCTTCCAAGCTGGTCATGCGGGTTCGATTCCCGTCACCCGCTCGCGTGCGTGAGGCCCGGGGCTGAACCCCCGGGCCTCATGCACGGGATCAGGGAAACACGCGGGAATCGGGAGGAGGGTCTCCGAGGGAGACCCGACGGATCCCGTCACCCGCTCGCGTCGAAGGGGCCCGGGGTTGATCCCCCGGGCCCCTTCGACGCGATCAAGGGAAACACGCGGGAATCGGGAGGAGATCGCCAACGGCGATCGACGGGTCCCGTCACCCGCTCGCGTCGAAGCACGGGACACGGCGAGCGGCCACGACGACGAGACGTCGCGCCGTGCTAGTGCTCCTCAGTGGCGCGCGAGTCGGTGAGCGCGAGCGACCCCCGCACGGCAACGGCGCCGACGAGCACCGCGAGGAGCAGGAACGCGACTCGCTCGCCGTGGAGGTACGACGTCACGAGCGCGTCCGGCCAGACACCGTCGGGCAGCGCCAAGGTGACCAGGACTGCGATCAGTGTGCCGATGAAGGCGGTGCCGATGCTGGCGCCGACCTCCTGCGCCGTGTCGTTGAGGGAGGTGCCGAGCGCGGTGCGGTTGTTCGGCATCGCGTCCACGAGCGCGACGGCGCAGGTCGTCATGACGACGCGCAAGCCGACCGTGAAGGTGACCATGAAGGTCGCGATCGCGAGGTAGCCGTGCTCGACGGCCCATCCCATGCCGGCCAATGAGGCGGCCAGCACCACACTGCCGATCAGGCAAGCCGCCCGGTGGCCCAGACGCGTGACCAGCGTCTCGGCCAGGGGCGAGGCCAGGAGCATCGTCACGATCAAGGGGAGGTTGGCCAGGCCCGCCTTCATCGGGCTCCAGCCGTATGCGTACTGGAAGTGCAGGATCAGCCCGAACATGACCGCGGCCATGGAGACCGCCGTGGCGAGCTGGGCGAGGAGCGCTCCTCGGATCGTGCCCAGGCGCAGCAGGCGCAGGTCGAGCATCGGTTCGGGCGTGCGCCGTTCGCGGACGACGAAGGCGACGAGGGCGAGGGCGGCGCAGACCGAGGCGGCGATCGTCTGCCAGGACAGCCAGCCGTAAAGCACCCCGCTGGTGAAGGTGAGACTGCCCAGGCCGATGGCGGCGATGCTGAGCAGGCCGGCCGGCACGTCGAGGCGGTCGTGCGTGAGGTCCTCGGGGTGGTCGGCGGGCACGCCGGCCCGGACGCCGATCCAGGCGACCAGGGCGATCGGCGCGTTGATGAGCAGCAACCACTGCCAGTCGACGTGGGTCAGGACGCTGCCGCCCAGCACCGGTCCGAGGATGAACCCGGTCATGCCGACCGTGATCATCACCGTGAACGCCTTGCGGCGCAGCCCGTCGTCGGCGAAGAGCCGGAAGACCAGCGAGTTGGTCACCGGCGCCATCATGGCCGCGGCGACCCCCAGGCCGGCGCGCAGCCCGATGAGCTGGCCCATGGAGCCCACAGCGAGGACCGCGAGGCTCACGACACCGAAGAGGGCGAGCCCTACGAGCAGCACCCGGCGGCGCCCGAATCGGTCGGCGATCGAACCGGCGGTCAGCAGCAGGCCCCCGAAGGTGACGGAGTACGCGGCGGTGACCCACTGCAGCGACAGGGTTCCACCGCCGAGGTCGCGGCCGATGGTGGGCAGCGCGATGCTCATCACGGTGTTGTCGACCATCTCCACGAAGAACGCCAGGCACAGCGCGAGCAGGGGGACCGCCGCTGCGCGCAGGGAGCTGTACGTGCGGGCCGGCTCGGCCTCGGTCGTCGCGGGAGCTGTGCTCATCGGCGCCTACCTCTCATCGAACATCGTTCGTTCCTCGAACATTGTTCGAGAGCATAGAACGATGTTCGATAGGATGACAACCCCACCGGAGGGAAGATGAACCGTGAGCCCATTGCGAGCCGCGTCCCCGCGCCAGGGCCGGCGCCGGACGTCGCACTCGATCGACGCCGTGCTCGGCGAGGCCGTGGCGCTGCTCGACGAGGGCGGCGAGCCGGCGCTGACCTTCCGAGCGCTGGCAGCCAGGCTCGGCGGCGGTGTCGCCAGCATCTACTGGTACGTCTCCAGCCGGGACGAGCTGCTCGACCGGGCGACCGACTCCGTCGCTGCGGAGCTCCTGACCGCCATCCAGGCGATCCCCTCCACCGATGACGCCGTCGACGACATCCGCAGCATCGCGGTGCGGTTGTTCGACGGGGTCGTGGCCCGCCCGTGGCTTGCGGCCTACTTCCTCCGCAACTCGAGCGTCCAGCCCAACGCGCTCGCCATCTACGAGCACCTCGGCCAGCAGACCCTGCGCCTCACACTCACTGCACGTCAGCGCTTCCACGCCGTCTCGGCGGTCATCGGGTACGTCATCGGCAGCGCGACCGACCTCGGCCAGGAGCCACCAGAGGCCGTGGTCGACGGCCGCATGACCCGCGAGGCCTTCCTCGGACGCGTGGCAGACCAGTGGCGCGAGCTGGATCCCGACGAGTACCCCTTCACCCACGAGATCGTCGACGAGTTCGCCACCCACATCGACGCCGACCAATTCCGAGCCGGCCTCGACCTGCTGCTGGCAGGCCTCCGCCTCCAAGCCTCCGGCACGAGCATCGACGACGCTCCCCGTCCCGGACGGCCCGCCCGTCGGTGACGGTGGCGCGTCGGCTCCGGGCGATGTCGCTGCAGTCGACCCGCCGGCCGCCACATGGCAGGACCCTCCGCCCTGTCATGCGACGGTGCGCCAGAAGGTGAGCCCGGCCGATGCGCGCCCCGGCACCAGGTCCGTCCCGGGACCGATCCTCGACCGAGGCGGCGCGGGGGACCCGAGACCCGCGCTCCGCGGCTTGGATCAGAAGGGCTCAGGGATGAGGTACGGCGTGAGGTCGTGCTCCTGGCGGGCCAGCGGGCGCTGGCGGCGCGGGAGCCGGACGTCGAGCTCGGGCTGCGGGTCGTAGGGGATCTGCCCGAGCAGGTGGCTGATGATGTTGAGCCGGCCGCGCTTCTTGTCGTCCGTGTGCGCCACGTGCCACGGCGCCCACGGACTGCTCGTCTCGGTGAGCATGTCGTCGCGCGACCGGGTGTAGTCGTGCCAGCGGCTGTACGACTTCAGGTCGAGCGGTGAGAGCTTCCAGGTCTTGCGCGGGTCGTCGATACGCGCCTGGAGGCGGCGGGTCTGCTCCTCGGGGCTCACCTCGAGCCAATACTTCAGCAGGATGATGCCGTTCTCCACCATGGCCTTCTCGACGGCGGGCGCCTGGGTCAGGAACACCTGCGCCTGCTCCTCGGTCGCGAAGCCCATCACCCGCTCGACGCCGACGCGGTTGTACCAGGACCGGTCGAAGATGACGACCTCGCCGGCGGCGGGGAAGTGCGTGATGTAGCGCTGGATGTACATCTGCGACTTCTCGCGCTCGGTCGGGGCGGGGAGCGCCACCACCCGGAACACCCGCGGGCTCACCCGCTCCGTGATGGCCTTGATGGTGCCGCCCTTGCCGGCCGTGTCGCGACCCTCGAAGACGATGCAGACCTTGGCCCCGCTGGACTTGACCCACTCCTGGAGCGACACGAGCTCCCCGTGCAGCCGTCGCAGCTCGCGCTCGTAGTCCTTGCGGCTCATCTTCCCGCGCGGCGCCGGCCCGGTGGCCGCTGCCGGCGCAGGCGTCCCCGGGCGCGCCTTGGCGCCGTCCTTCTTCTTGTGCGACTTCTTGGCCATCGCGGGCTCCCTCCCTCGCCGCCGTCCGAGCGTAGATCGGCTGCGGTCCCGAAGGCTGGCCGGACGACGCCTACCAGGACGTCAGCGCCACCGAGGACACCGTGTGGCTGTCCGCGAGGCCGCCGGTGGACGCCGTGAACCCGACGCGCAGGAGCGGGGGCAGCACCACCGCGGGGGCCATCCGCAGGCAGCCGTCCACCCACACGTACAGCCGGCCGCCCACATAGGCGACGTCGACGACGTGAGTGCCGTACGTGAGGTGGTGCCCCGGCGGCGAGTGCGCGACGTAGCGCAGCCGGTCGGCGACGCCGCGCGTGCCGGTGGCCACGCCGACGAAGTCGCGGCCGGGGTCGCCGGAGTTCGCGAACGTGTCGCTCACCACGGCGACGCCGCCGAGGCCCGACCAGCCGACGCCGCCGCCCGGGGAGCCCTGCGCCGTGTCCGCCACGGTCGCGGGCACGAGAGCGAGCGCCATGCCGTCGGCGCCGCGCCCGTCGACGATGGTCGCGACGTAGCGCAGCCGCAGCCCGGCGGCCGGGAACACGGCCCGGGTGAAGGTCGTGCCACGACGGCCGACGCGCGCGGAGGTGAGCCGCACGGCGCCGCGCGACACCACGGCGTCGCCGTTGCGGCGCCAGCCGCTGCTCGCGACCGCCGGCGCCGCCACCGAGCGCACGGCGCTGACGACCACCCGCGCCACGCGGTGGGCGTCGGTGGCCGTGCCGGTCGAGCCGGTGAACGCGACGTACGCCCGCGGCGGCAGCGGCGCGACCACGTCGAGCACGACCCGGCCGTCGACGCGTACGGACAGCCGCCCGTCGAACGTCCGGACCACGACCGCGTGGCTCCCCGCCCGCAGGCCGGGCACATGGGTCGTCGCGGCGAGCCGGTGCAGGCTGCCGCCGCGCACGCCGGTGGAGACGCTGACGAAGTTCGACGACGGCTCGCCCCGCTCGCGCCGCGTGTCGAAGGTGACGAACGTGCCCGCGAGCCCACCGGCCCCCAGCTGCGCACCCGCCCGGCCCACGGAGGCCGGCGTCGACGACGCGGGGTCGAGCAGGGCGAACGTCATGCCCTCTCCCCCGGTGCCGCCGCCGATGCCCAGCGTGAACGACGCCGTCAGCTCCGACGTGCTGCGCGCGGACGGGAGCACCACAGATCCCGCGACGCCGCGCACCGCGCGGTTGAGCGTGGTCCACGACCCGGACGCGAAGGCGCCGTGGTTGAACCGCCAGCCGCGCGTGCCGTGCACGGTGTCCGTGACGGGCACCCGGCCCACGACGACGTCGCGCACCGACTGCGCCGCCCCCGCCGGTCCGGTGGCTGCGGAGAAGGACAGCAGCACGGTGCGCGGGAGCGCCACGACGGCCGACGCCGACGGCGTCCCGTCGACGTCGACGTGCAGGACCCCGCGGACGTAGGTGACCGTGACCAGGTGCGAGACGGCGCCGGGGACGGCGGAGGTGCGCACGTAGTGGGGCGTGCCCGGCGTCAGGCTGGTGTCGTCGACGATCCCGACGAACGGCCGCGCGGGCTCGAGCGGGCCGTCGTCGTGCACGTCGAGCGTCACCGCCGCACCGTGCAGCCCGCCCACGCCCAGCCCGCCCCCGCCCTGGCCGAGGGACGCCGGGCTCTCCGCCGCCGGGTCGAGCAGGCCGAGGGCGACGCCCTCCGCACCGGCGCTGCCGGCCGGCACGGTCGTGCGGAAGCGCACGGAGAGCCCCGCGCTGGCCACCTCCGTGCCGAGCACCGCGTTGCCGACCGCGTCCGGCGCAGCGGGGGTCAGGACGAGGGACGGCCCGACCACCGCCGAGGCCCCGTTGAGCCGCCACCCCGGCCCGGTCACCGGCGAGGGCGCCGTCGCCGCGGCCGGCGTCGTGGCCCGGCCGCGCAGCAGCACGTAGTGCTGACCGGTCCCGTCGTCGCCGGTCACCTCGTAGTAGGCGGTGAAGAACCCGGCCTGCGTGGGCGTGAAGCGGACGTCCTGCCGGTAGGACAGGTCGACGCCGACGACGGTCCCCTCGCCGAGCGGGCTGTCGGCCGTGAACGGCGCGGTGGGCGCCTTGGCCTTGGTGACGGTGAGCGGCAGGTTGCCGGTGTCGGCGACGTCGAAGCCCATCGACACCGACTGCCCCACGGGCACGACGCCGAAGTCCAGCGTGGGCGGCGAGAGCGAGAGCTGGCTCGCGCCGGCGACGGCGGTGCCGGACACCGGCACCGTGACGGCTCCCGTCGTGGACGTCACGGTGAACGACGACGACGCCGGGCCCACCGTGCCGGGGTCGAACGTGACCCCCACGGTGATCGAGGCGCCGGCCGCGACCACGGTGCCGACCGCCGGCGGCCCGGACAGCGAGAAGGCCCCGCCGGGCCCGGACACCCCGGAGACGGTGGTGGCCGTGGCGCCGGTGTTCGTCAGGACGACCGAGCGCATGCGCGGCAGCCCGGTGGGCTGGTCGGCGAAGGCGACCGCGCCCGGTGCCGACGCGAGCCCGTCCTGGGTGCCGCGGCCGTGCAGCCCGGTCCGGAAGGTGCCGACGTCCGTCGTGACGACGAGCTGGCCGACCGCGTCGCCCGCGGCGCCCGGCTGGAACGCGACGCCGAGGGCGAGGACGTCGCCCGACGACATGGCCGGCAGCGTCGCCGGACGGGTGACGGTGAAGGGCGCGGTGGCGCTCACGTCGAGGACGTGCACCGCTGTCGTCGCCGTGAGGGTCGCGGTGCCGGACACGCGCACGCCCACCGGCGTCGCGCCGAGCTCCACCGGCGACGACGCGAGCGCCGTCGTCTGCGGCCGGCCGAACGCGAGCACGTGGCCGTCGCGGGTCCCGACGTAGACCACGCCGCGGTCCGTCGCGGGCTGGGAGAACTTCGAGGCGGTGCCGATCGCGGCGTGCCAGCGCAGCGTGAGCACGCCGGCGCTCGGGACCGCGTCGTACGCGCGCAGCTCCGCGTCGGCCCCGTTGGCCCCGCCGGAGTACACGATCCAGACGAGCGCGCTCGACGGGTCGGTGCCGTCGGAGGTCACCACGGGCGAGCCGGACGTGTACCCGAAGGACCCGGTGCTGCTCGCCACCACGGTCATCCGCGGGACGCCGGTGCCGCTCTCGACGCCGTAGGCCAGCGCCCGCAGCGGCTGCCCGCTCGGCGCGACGTACGCGTACCCGCCACCGCCGCCGAAGAACGCCGGATGCCCCCAGAGCGGCCCGACGTCCGACGTCGTGGACACGATGCGGTCCGTGCCACCCGGCCCGGTGCCGTAGCCGCCGAGGTCGTCGCGGTCGAGGACGAACATCCGCCCGTCCTTGCCCTCGACCAGCATCAGGTGCGGGTGCGCCGCGGTGCCGAAGGCGTCGGGCAGGGCGGTGGGCGCGCCGGACCCGAGGTCGGTGTCGTTGGCGTCGAGCGTGCGCGCGTCCGCCGGCGTGAACCAGTCGTCGGTCACCAGCTGCCCGGTGCCCGTGACGCGCAGCCGCACCACCGACTCGGCGAGCAGGCCCGGGGTGCCGGACCGGCTGCCGCCGAAGAACCCGTTGCCGGTAGAGAGCAGGATGCGTCCCGGCCCGTCGGACACCAGCGCGCCGCCGCCCTGCCAGATGCCGCCGCCGGACAGCGACGCGCCCACCGCGGTGGTCCACATCGACGTGACCGCGTGCGTCGTGGTGCTGACGCCGACGACGTAGCCCTTGAACGGCAGCACGTCGCAGTGGGCGCCGAACGCGGCGTAGACGACACCGTCGAGCAGCAGCAGCCCCGGCCGCTGCATCTGCGTCACCGCGGAGAACGTCGTCGCCGGGTCGTTGTCCGGCGAGCCGGCGATGCGCACCGGGAACCCGGGACGGTCCGCACCGGTGTCGACCGAGACGCCCTGCAGCCACCACGCGGCGTCGGAGTTGCCGACGGCGAGCTTGGTGGTGAAGTACCAAGTCCGCGTGGCGGGATCGACGACTCCCGTCGACGTCGAGCCGAGGTCCGGCACGAGGTCGCCGCACCCGATGGTGGTCGCCTGGAAGGGGGCGCCGAACGATCGGCTCCACGCCACCGCGCCGGTGAGGCGGTCGAGCGCGTAGGCGCGGGCCCGCTCCGTGGTGACGAGCACCGAGGAGTCCTGCACGAGGGGCTGGGCGTACACCTGGCCGTCGACCGTCGCGTCGAACAGGCCGCCGAAGTCCGAGCTCGCGACCGCGGCCGGACGCAATCCCGGCTCGGCGCTGTCCCACGAGGTCCGCAGCGTGTCCACCGACGCCGTGCTCTGCACGGCCGAGGCCGGCGCGACCGGCCCGGCCAACGGCAGCAGCGCGACGACGAGCGCCGCGGTGACCGCGAGCGCCGTGCGTGCACCCCGTGGGCCCACCGTTCCGCGACCTCCGTCGTGCCGTCGCGGAGACCCCCTCGGACGCCGCGTCTGCCCGGTCGAGTGAAGCACGCGACCGCGCAGCCGCCGGACGCCGCAGACCCGTGCGGAGCAACGGGATCGCACCCCGTGCCGGCCCGGTGACGCAGGGTCAGGCGCGCACCCCGAGCCCCGCGATGTCACTGGTGAAACGGTCGTCTCCCGGGCCGGGAAGCGACCGGTTCACCAGTGACGTCGGATCAGGTGGGGCGGCCGGCCGTGTCGCGGACGCGCTGGGCCAGGGCGGCGACGTCGGCGACGACGCGGTCGAGGACCACGTCGCGCTCGCGCGAGTGCAGCATCCCGTGGTCGAGCGCGGGGCGGTCGAGCAGCGCGAGCCGGCCGCTGCGCTCGAGGCGGCGGGCCATGCCGTAGCCGAGGCCGCGACGGAAGATCTGCGCCTCGCGCGGTCCCATCACGACGAGCACGTCGGTGCCGCCGTCGACGATGCGGCCCACAGTGGCGCCCGTGGTGTCGCCGAGGTGCAGGCTCGCGGCCGCCCGCCACAGGAAGTCCGGGCGCAGCGCCCACAGCCACGACAGCACGCGCGCCCCGAAGGCGCGCAGCCGGGCGCGGTCGGACAGCGCGCGCGACACCCGGGCGGTGAACATCTCGCGTGCCGGGTACGCGACGGGTCCCATCGGGGAGACCTCGCGGTCCCACACCCACGGGTTGAGCAGCAGCAGGCCGGCCGGCTTGACCTGCTCGGCCACCACCGCCGACGACCACGAGCCCGAGCACAGCCCCACCAGGGCGACGTCGCCGGACGACGCCGACCGCGCGGACTCGGCCGCCACGCGCAGGTCCTCGAGCGACTCCTCGTTGTAGTACACCGGCCCCGGCGGCTCGGCGACGTCGGGCCCGTCGCCGAGGTCGCGCTGGTCGATCCGCAGGCCGCGCACGCCGTGCGCCGCGATGCGCCGGGAGAGCTCCACCCACGACCGGGCGGAGCCCACGTGGTACGTCGTCGCGCTGTTCGAGAACACGACCGTGAGCGGGGCAGCGGGTGCCGGGCGCGGCTCGGTGAGGATCCCGAAGAGCCGGTGCGGGCCGAGCGACTGCACGGACTCGACCACCTGCGTGCCGTCCGGCAGCGTCGCCACGACGGCCTCGGGCTCGATCGACGGCGCGATCGGCACCGGTTCGTCGGGCAGCCGCTCGGCCACCCAGTCGACGATCCGCTCGACCGTGCCGAGCGGGACCTTCGACAGGAAGCCGGACACCTCGAGCATCGCCGCCTGCCCGGAGACCTCCTCGACCTGCACGCCGCGGCGGCCCGAGACGGCCTTCGTCGTGCGGTTGTCGGGCTTGTCGTCGCGCAGCAGCACGAGGCAGGACGCGCAGTCCTCGACGTCGTCGCCGCGCAGCGCGAGCTCGCCGAGCGCCGCGACGGTCTCGGCCGTGTAGACGGAGCCGGGCCCGTCCACCGAGCCGTCGGTGCGCGGCTCGGGCCGGCTGGTCGAGACGTTGAGCGCGAACATCACGCTCTCCTGGCGCAGGTAGGCCTTGCCCGTGGCGCAGGGGTCCCACAGCACGAGGGCGTCCGCCCCGGCCCGGGCCGACGCCGCGAGCGTCGCGCCGATGCGCAGCCCCACGAGCGTGACGTGCGGAGCCCCCGCCGCCCGCGCCGCGTCGACGGCGTCGCGCACGCTGCCCAGCCACGCCGGGACGCGATCGGGGTCGCGGTCGTCGCCGGCCGAGTCGCCGGTGCCGTCGTAGTCGAACCGCAGCACCGCGGCGCCGGACTGCGCCAGCCGGTCCGCGAGCACGCGCAGGGCCCGGTGGCCGAGGTCGAGCTCGAGGCCGATGCCGGGCGCGAGCACCACCGCGCCGCGGGCCGTGCCGTCGGCGGGAAGGTGCCAGACGCCGTAGAGCGGCCGCCGCGGCGAGCCGAACCAGCCGGCCCGCATGGTCACTCCGGGCACCGAGGTGGCGGCGAGCACCGGCTCGGTGCGCGGCCGCGGGACGGCGGCCCCCGGGGCCGCGGTGCCGCCCTCGGTGGCGCGCGCACCCGGCACGGACACGGAGTGCGACGCCACGGGTCGACCGTAGTCCGCGCGACCCCCGTCCGGATCATCCGGACGGCCGGTGCGCGGCGTGGCGGGTGTGCGCTCCTCGCCGGCCACGGTCACTGCCCGCCCCCGTTGAGGCAGCGGACCGTGACGGCGTCGACGCTCATCGGGCCGGCCGACGCGTCGACCGGCGCGAGCGCGACCGTGCGCGACTCCCCCGGCAGCAGGTGGAACCAGGCGTCGTCGGGCACGTGGCCCTCGGCCTCCACGACGACCCAGGCGGCCAGCCGCTCGGCGCGCACGCGCACGCGCCCCTCGCCGGCCGGCTCGACGACGAGCCCCGGGTCCGGGAGGTCGCGCACCCGCTGGTCCGGCAGCAGCCGCACGGCCGAGGCCACCTCGTGGCCGCCGACGTCGTGCAGGGACACGCGGAGGGCGGAGTACTGCGGCTCCCCGAAGCGGTAGGCGTGCGTGAGGTCGCGGAAGACGCCGAGGACGCCGTCGACGGTGCGCGACGCCGCGCCGTGGCCGGGCACCGCGATCTCGCCCTCGGCCACCTCGAGCGCGCCGTGCCGCCCGAGCGCCGAGACGCGCAGCACACCCTGCAGGGGGCCGGGGCCGTCGTGGCGCACGTGCGCGCGCACGCCGTCGAGGCCCTCGTCGGTGAGCAGCACCGCGGTGGGGGCGAGCACCCGGCGCAGCGCGTACCACGTGGCCTTCGGGCGGCCGGCGCTGTCGAGCAGCCCCCACCCGGGCCCGGGCACGCGGTCGCGCCACTCGAGCACCAGGCCGCCCGCGCAGCGCGAGCCGTCCCGGCGCCATTCGGAGAACACCTCCGACATCACGTGGGCCGCGGCCGCCCGACGCAGGTCGAGCCCGCGCTCGTCGCCGGCGGAGGCCGGGTCCTCCCCGAGCACCTCGCGCACGTAGTGGTCGGTGACGTCGAGGAAGTCCCAGTCGGCCCCTCGGTCGCGCGGGACGCCGGCCAGCCACGCCTCGCCGCCTGCGCCGTCGGGCAGCAGCCGGGCGAGCGACGCCCGCTCGGGCGGGGTGGCGAGGGCGAGGCACTCGGATGCGAAGCGCACGTCCGCGCGCCGCACGTCCTCGAGCGGGCGACGGTAGCCACCCACCCCGAACCAGTGCGCGACCCCCTGGCCGTTGTGCGTGGGCAGGTCGCCGCCGGACGGTGAGGACTCCACGTACGGCGTGCCCGGGACGACGGCCTCGACGACGGTGGGCAGCGTGGCCTCGATCACCGGCACGGCCCGACGGTCGCGCTCGAGGCCCATCATCGTGGGCTGCTGGAGGGTCTCGGTGCCGCCGCAGACGACCGCCAGCGACGGCCGCCCCTGAAGGCCGTGCAGCACGGTGCCCACCTCGTCGGCCACCACGGCGAGCCACTCAGGGTCGTCCGGCGGATCGAGCGTGGCGAGCATCGCGTCCTGCCACACGAGGATGCCGCGCTCGTCGCACAGGTCGAAGAAGGCGGCCGACTCGTACGCGTGGGTGCCGACGACCCGCAGCATCGTGACGCCGAGCGCGGCCGCGCGGTCGAGGTCGCGCCGCAGCAGCTCCTCGTCGTCGGCGAGGCCCACCGGGTCGACCGGCGACCAGGTCGCGCCGCGGGCGAACACCGGGACGTCGTTGACGAGCAGGGTGAACCCGCCGTCGGACCGGTCCGCGGACACGGTGCGGAAACCGATCCGGCGCAGCAGATGCCGGCGCCCGGGCACGGTCTCCACCGCGACGTCGACCAGGGGCTGCCCGCCGTAGCCGCGGGGCCACCACAGCGGCGCCGCGGGCAGCCGCAGCGTGGCGCGCACCTCGCCGTCCACGACCGGCACCGTCACGGAGACGGCGCCCGCGTGGACGGTCGCCTCCGCGACGTCGCCGACGCGCGCGACCACGTCCACCACGCCGTCGCCGTCCTCGAGGCGCGCGGTCAGGTCGAGCAGCCTCGGCGGCAGCTCGCGCGAGGCCCACAGGTGCATCGGACGCCAGGGGCCGGCCGGGGCCCAGGTGGGCGCGAGCGCCGGCATCCGGCCCAGGAGGGACGTGCGCACCCAGCGCAGGCCGGACTCCGCCACGAGCCGGGAGCGCCAGCGCGGGCGCGGCCGGCGCCCCTCGAGAACCGGGCGCAGCGCCGCGCAGCGCAGCACCACGTCGTGGGCGCCGGCGCCGAGGTCGAGCACCGCCTCGACCGGCTGCCACATGCTCGTGCCCTCGGCCACGGCATCGCCGTCGACGGACACCGACCACTGCGTGGCGACGCCGTCGAGGCGCAGCGTGTGCGGCCCCGGCGCGCCGACCTCGACGGAGGTGGCGAACCACCAGTCCCACGCGTCCACGTCGAGCTCGCGCGCGGCCGCGTCGCCGTACGCCGCGGCCCACGCGAGCGCCGCCGTGCCGGGCACCGCGGCCGGGATCCAGCCGGCGTCGTCCGGAGTCGGCGCGGGGGCCCCCGGCTCGCAGCGCGCGAGGCGCCACGCGGCGGGGGCGAGGAGATCCGTGCCGGTCACGCCGATCCGCGCGCGGGCTCCGCCCACGCCACGACGTCGGCCATGGCCGCGCCCCAGGCCTCGGCGACCGGACGGACCAGGGCGGGCACGTCCATGTCGCGTCCGGACACCGCCCGGGCGACGCGGAACTGGAGGGTCTTGGCGCTCGAGGAGGCCTCGCGGAACAGCGACGCGGCCCGGCCGAGGTCGCCCTGGCCGTGCTCGGTCAGCCAGTCGACGACGTCGGCGGCCAGCTCGGCGGTGACCCCGCACTGGCGGATCATGCCGAACGCGTACTGGTGGAAGGTCTCCAGGCCCTGCTCGCGCAGCCACGGGAGGTCCGCGACGAGCCGCGCGGCGAGCCGCTCCACCGGGTTGTCGTCCGGACGCCGGGCCACGTGGCGACGGGCCAGGGCCGCGGTGCGCTCGGGCAGGTCGTCGGGATCGGCGAGCCGGTCGAGGCGCACGACCTCCATGTAGGGCGGCAGGCCCGGGCCGCCCGCACCGGCGCGCAGGTCGAAGACGTGGTCGAAGTCCTCGCCCTCGAGCACATGGTGGCCGGCGCTGTGCAGGTAGCGCATCCGGCGGCCCTCGACGTCGACCGTCGTGGGCACGATCGTCGTCTTCACGTGCTCGAGCCGGTAGGAGACGCCGGCGGTGTCGGGCAGCCACCACGAGTCGACCTCGACTGTCGTGCGCCGGCCCATCGCGAGCTGCTCCACGACGTGGTCGCGCACGGGACGCCACACGTTCATCTCGCCGACGGTGATGCCGTAGAGGTCGCGCAGGTCCTCGGTCTCCACCTTGAGGAAGACCCACTGGTCGCCCTGGAAGTCGGCCGAGAGCGCGGAGACGAACGCGGGGACCGGGTCGAGCCCCAGGTCGTGCAGCAGCTCGATCCAGACGTCGGCGTAGCAGTTCGTCTCGGTCCACGTGCGGGTGCCCGAGTGCATCGGGTGGCCGACCAGCTCGGCCTGATCCTGCGCGGTCACAGCCCCAGCACCTCCCGCACGCCCGAGGGCCACGAGTCGAGGTCCGGCCCGTGGTGGCGGACCAGTCCCACCACCATGCGCTCGATCCCGAAGCCGACGCACGACGAGTGCGCCACCTCGCCGTCGGGCGTGGTGATGCCGAAGTTGACCCCGAAGTGGTCGCGGTGGCAGTTGCTGGACACCAGCGCGGTGCCCGGCTCGTCCGGCCCGTACAGCGGCACGAGCAGCTCGATCTTGAGCGCCTCCTCGCGCTGGTTGGCCGCGAGCATGCGCCCGGCCCGGCCGAAGAACGGGTCGTTGGCGATGTCGGCGGTGGCGGGCAGCTCGAGCTGCTCGAGCACCGACAGACCGCGCTTCACCCACTCGTCGCGATGCGCGAGAGCGCCGTCCGGCGTGCCGATGTAGACGAACTCGCGCTGCCGGAAGGACTGCGCGCGGGCCGGGTCCGGCGAGGGCTCGCGGCGGAAGCACCACCCCTCGATGTCGAGCAGCACCGAGTCCGTGCCGAGCTCGCCCGCGAACAGCTCGTAGGACGGGTGGCAGGAGGCCGACACGAGCATGAGGTCCGTGGTGACCAGCGACAGCCCCCAGTCCTCACCCGCCTCCTGCTGGGCCAGCAGCGCCGCAGCCTCGCGCTCGGTGCCCTCGAACGTGTGCACCGAGCCGGTGAGGTTGGGGAACGAGGCCAGGTAGTCGGTCTTGAGGTAGGACTCCCGCGGGAACACGGGCGGGAACCGCAGCACGAGCGCGTCCTGGTCGGCGCCGGTACGGGTGACGAGCGCGTCGATGCCGCGCTCGACCCGCACGAACGGCTGGGTGCGGGCGATGACGCCGTCGACGGCGGTGCGGCGCAGCCACCCCGTCTCGACGAGCCGGTCCCGGAAGGCGACGTGGTCCGTGACGTCGACCATCGGTCAGTCCTTGCTCACGAGCAGGAGCTGGGCGTTGTTGCCGAGGATCCGGTCGTTGTTGACCATCAGCGGGGCGCCCCACGCGTCGCGCAGGACGCGGCCCAGGGAGTACGCCGAGTCCTCGCGGTAGCCCATGATCCCGACGATGACCAGCGCCTTGCCGACGATGTCGATGAGCAGCGAGGACGCCGACACCTTGAGGGAGTTCATCGCCACGGCGAAGGAGATAGAGCTCTGCGCGTCGACGTCGTCGTAGGTGGCCTCGTAGCGGGCGGCGGCGCCGCGGACGAGCTCGGCCATCTGCTGGTGCACGACCATGAGCTCGGCGAGGCGCTGCGCCCCCGGCGGGACCGTCCCCGGCTTGGACCTCGCCGCGGCCCGGACGAAGGCGCGGGCCTGGTTGACGGCCTGCGTGGCCATGCCGAACCAGAGGTGCCCCCACAGGATGTGCGCGCTCGGCAGCATCGACCGCGCCGAGATGTCGCCGTAGGGGTCGTCGAGGATGAGGTCGGCCGGGCCGTGCCCGCGCACCACGAACCCCGGGCTGCACGTGCCCCGGAAGCCGAGAGTGTTCCACTCCCCCACGCGCTCGAGCTCGATGTCCTTGATCCGCATCACCGTCAGGACCTGGTCGTTCGGCGGGGAGTCCGCGTTGCGCCGGGCGGTGAGGAAGAGGAGGTCGGCCTGCTCGCCGTACGAGATCACCGGGGCCTGCTTGGTGACCCGGAAGGTGTCCCCCTCCAGCTGCACGTGGCAGCTCGAGGAGCGCACGTCGCCGCCGATGCCGACCTCCGTCGTCGCCGACGCGACGAGGAGCTGGTCGCGGCAGATCTCGCGCTTGAGCTCGTCGAGCGCGGCGCTGCGGCCGTGCCGGATCAGGGAGTTGATCTGGATCTGGTGCATGGCGAACACCATGCCCGTGGAGGCGCAGGCCATGCCGAGCTCCTCCGTGACCGCCGCCATGTCGGACACGGTGGCGCCGGCCCCGCCCAGCTCGACCGGGATCATCGCCGAGAGCAGGCCCTCGGCCCGCAGGGCGGCGAACGACTCGTGCGGGAACCGGGCGTCGCGGTCCACCTCGGCGGCGGCCGGGGCGGCCACCTCGGTGGCGATGCGCCGGGCGAGCGCGCGGTAGTCGACGGCGGCGGGCGCGTCCAGGTCCAGGGTCATCAGGACCCTCCCTCGCTGAGCTCGGTGATGGCGTCCTCGATGGACGCGATGCTGGAGAAGGTCGACTTCTTCAGCAGCCTGTCGGGGAACTCGAGGTCGAAGGCGTCCTCGAGCGCCAGCATGATGTTGACGCTGGCGTGGGAGGTGAGACCGGCCTCGTAGAGGTCCGCGTGCCGGTCGAGCCCTGCGGCGTCGACGGCGAGGCGGCCGTGATCGGCCAGCACCTTCCGAATCGTGTCGTCCACGGGAGAGATCCCTCGTTCCTGGTCGTCCTGGGTCCTGGTCGCGCTCATGTCCTTGCCCCCGTCCTCGTGCTCCGCGCCCGCCGGTGGGCAGGCTCAGCGCGGCTCGTCCGGCCGCCGGACGCCGGGGTCGCACACCGCGACCACGACCGCCATGGCGACGTCGTCGTCGTGGGTCATCGACACCGAGGCGTCGAGCAGACCCACGTCCTCGGCGAGGCGCCGGGCCCCGCCGTGCAGCGCGAGCTCGGGCCACCCGCCGGCGGTCCGTCGCACCTCGACGTCGCGCCAGTCGATCGCGGCGTCGGCCACGTGCAGGGCCTTGAGCAGGGCCTCCTTGGCCGCGAAGCGCGCCGCGAGCCCCCGCTCGGCGACCTGCCCCGCACCGGTGCACGCCGCCAGCTCGTGCTCGGTGTACACCCGGCGCAGGTAGCGATCCCCGAAGGCGGCGATGCTCTCGCGGACGTCGGACGCCCGGGCGAGGTCGACACCGACGCGCGTGCTGCCCATCCGCCCGCCTCCGTCCCGTGCTTCTCCTGACCGGTCTCCCGTGTCCCCCCGGGCGACCGGTCGCCCTCGACGACTATGCCAGCCTCGGGTAACTCTGCGTAACCTCGGTGACCCAACGGACGAACCAGAACCACCCGATGGGCCGACCCCGTCCGGCGGCACCGGACGCCCGCGGTCGCGCGACCCCGGCCCGTGCGTGCCGGTGGCCGCCGCCGGACGGGCCCTCCGCCACCCCTCCGCGGCGCCGGCGCCACTGGGCCGTCCGGGTGACGCCGGACCCGCCGTTACACGGCATCCGGGTGACGGGGACCTCCCCCGGCTCAATCCGCCCGGGCACCGGCCGAAGCCGGATCCATGACGGTCGGCACCCACTCCCGGCGCCCCGCGCACGTCCTGCCCGACGAGCGCCCTGGCCGCCCCGCGCGGTGGTCACCCAGCGTGTCGCGCCCCTGGCGATTCCCCGCGATGCTGGCCGTCGTCACGGTGCTGCTCGGGCTGCTGGTGGCCGGCAACAGCCAGGCGAGCGCGTCCGGGCCGGACCTGCCCGCACCCGGGGTCCGCACCGACACCACCACCGTGGCTCCCGACGTCTCGGCGCGCGTCGTCGCGCGCGGGGCCCGCATCGTCTCGGTCAGCGGCCGCTGGGCCCGCAGCAGCAGCGGCCGGCTGCACCGCTACGTCACGGTGCGCGTCGCCGCCTCGAGCAGCGCCTCGGCCACCGCGACCGTGAGCGACGGCGTGATCAGCACCACCGGGTCGCGCTCGGCGTTCGCGAGCCGCACCGCGGCGCGCAGCGTCATGGTCACGACGACGCTCACCGCGGCGCTGCGGGGCGCCCGCCGCCAGTCGCTGGCCGCCGCCCGTCCCTCCGCCGACTCCGCGGCGGTGGCCTCGGCCACGGCCGCCGCGGTGGACGCGGCCAACCGGTCCTACCGCTCGCACCGCTCCAACGTGCCCTCCCCGACGCCGACGCCCACGAGCGCGTCGCCCACGCCCACGGACACGACGTCGCCGACGCCGGCCCCCGAGCCGACGAGCGCGACCCCCACCACCGCCGCGCCCACGACCGCCGCGCCGACCACGGCCGCCCCGACGACCTCGGCGCCGTCGGCTCCGGCGCCGGACCCGAGCGCGATGCCGAAGGGCGACCTGCCGGGCTGGACCCAGATCTTCGCCGACGACTTCAGCAAGGACGCGGCGCTCGGCTCGTTCCTGTCCGCCTACGGCACGCGCTGGACGGCCTACCCGTCGCCGTGGAAGGACACCAGCGGCAACGGGACCTACGACCCTGCGCGGACGCTGTCGGCGTCCAACGGCCTCATGGACATCTGGGTTCACACGGTCAACGGCGTGCACTACGTGTCGGCGCCGATGCCGAAGCTGCCGAAGATGACCTACGGGCGCTACTCGGTGCGGTTCCAGGCCGACTCGACCCCGGGGTACAAGGTCGCGTGGCTGCTGTGGCCGGACTCGGACTCCTGGCCGGCCGACGGCGAGATCGACTTCCCCGAGGGCGACCTGAGCTCGACCATCTCCGCCTACGCGCACTACGCCTCCTCGAGCGGCGGCCAGGACGCGTTCGAGCTGTCGACGACGTTCTCCGGCTGGCACACGAGCACCGTCGAGTGGAAGCCCGGCAAGGTCGTCTTCTACCTCGACGGCAAGGTGATCGGTACCTCGACGAAGCTGGTCCCGTCCAAGCCGATGCACTGGGTGCTGCAGACCGAGACCCGGCTCAGCGGCGGCGCGCCGTCGAACAGCGCGAGCGGTCACGTGCGCGTGGACTGGGTGACGGCGTACAGCTACACGCCCTGACGTCCGCGCCCCCGGGGAGCGCCCGGCTCAGCCGCCGGTGTAGCCCTGCACGGTCACCCAGTCGACCTCGAGGTCGGTCTGGGCCGGGGTGGTCGAGTCGGGGCACTGGGCGTAGGCCAGGCCGCAGTCCCATGTCTGCGTCTGCAGGGCCAGGTGCATGGGCACCGACGGCACGGCCGCGCCCTCGTCGGTCGCCCACACGTGGCCGTCGACCAGGTAGTCGATGCGGCCCGGCGTCCACTCGATGCCCAGGGTGTGCCACTGGCTGAAGTCCCCGGACAGCTGGTGCTGCTCGATGCTGTTCTCCGGCCCGTGGTGCAGCGTGGCCGTCGTCATCGTGCGGTCGCCGCCGCCGTCCTCGCCGAAGTCGATCTCGGGCGGCCACACCTCGTCGTCGGGCCACATGAGCAGCGCGTAGGACACCCCGCGCGCCTCGGCCATGCGGAACCGCACCTGGATCTTGCCGTACACGAGGGGCTTGGGCGCCGTGCGCGCGAGCCCGCCGGACACCCAGCGCCCGTTCTCGTACGTCGTGCGCAGGTGCAGCACGCCGTCCTGCACGATGTCGTGGCTGGGCGACCAGAAGCCGCCGGGGCCGCTGGAGGGCGCCCCCGAGTAGAGGTACCAGCCGTCCGGCGACGTCCCGGTGAAGTCGTCGACGTACACGGGGGTCCAGCGCGGGTCCGGGTCGAGGGCGGGGGCCATGCCGGAGGGGTGGGCCGGGTCGTCGACGCCGGGGAAGCGGGCCAGCGCGTGCTCGCGGAAGCCGAGCACGCCGACGAGCACGGCCGCCGTGAGCCCACCGCCGACGGCGGCCAGCCGAACCCTCCGGGACTTCACGCGCACATCGTGCCTCCCCGCGGCGCGCGCCGCCCCCGGTGTGCCCGGACCGCGACGCATGGTCGCGACCCGTGCACCGAGCGTCAGCCGCCGCGGTAGGGCTGCACCGTCACCCAGTCGACCTCGAGGTCGGTCGTCGCGGGCGTCGTGGCGTCGGGGCACTGCACGTCGGGGACGCCGCAGTCCCACGTCTGGGTCTGCACCACGAGGTGCATCGGCTTGGTGGGGACGCCCGCGCCGATGTCGGACGCCCAGACCTGCCCGTCGAGGGTGTAGTCGAGCCGTCCGGGGGTCCACTCCACGCCCAGCGTGTGCCACTGGGAGAAGTCGCCGCCGAGCAGGTGCGGCGGACCCGTGCCGCCCGTGGCCGTGTGCAGAGTGGCCGACGTCGTCGTGCGGTCGCCGCCGCCGTCCTCGCCGAACTCGACGTACGGCGGCGCCTTCTCGCTGTCCGGCCAGAGCAGCAGGGCGTAGGACACCCCGTGCGCGGGCGCCATGCGGAACCGCACCTGGACCTTGCCGTAGGTGATCGAGCCGTCGGCCTTGTGCGCCGCGCCGGCCGAGACCCAGCGGCCCGCGTCCCGCGTGGTGCGCAGGCGCAGGACGCCGCTGGCGACCGTCGCGTGCGACGGCGCCCAGAAGCCGCCGTTGCCGCCCGCCGGCACGCCGGCGTAGAGGTACCAGCCGTCGGGGGCGCTGCCGTCGAAGTCGTCGACGAACGCCGCGCCCCAGCGCGGGTCCTTGTCGACCGTGGGGGCGAGGCCCGACGGGTGCGTGAGGTCCGCCGTGGAGACGGGCGCCGGCGTGCCCGGACCGGACCCGCGAAGGAGGTACACGGCGACCAGTGCGGCCGCCGCGACCGCGAGGACCGTCACCACGACCCGAGTCCTCGTGACCACCACGCGCCCATGGTGCCCGGTCGTGGGTCGGTTGCCCTCACCGGGCCGGTTAGGCTGGCGTGTCGGACGGGGGAACGAGCCCCCGCCCGTATGGGCACGACCCGGAGGCCACGGAGGCGGAGTGCGGCGGTTCCCGACGGCCACCGTCCCGTGGGGTCTGCTGTCGGCCGCTCTCGCGCTGTCCGTGCTCCAGCCGCTGCTGGTCGTCGCGGACGTCCCGCTGTACGGACGCACGTGGACGGCGCTGGCCTACGTCTTCCTCATCCCGGGCGTCCCGGTCGCGCTGTGGCTGCGGCTCCCCTCGGTGCTCGCCACCGTGGGGCTCGCCGTCGCGACCAGCGTGGCCGTGCAGATCCTCGTCGCGATGGTGATGCTCCAGACGGGCTGGTGGCACCCGGTCGCCTCCGTCACGGTCCCGAGCGTGCTCGCGTGGGTGTTCGCCGCGCTCGTCCTGCGCCGGGGCAGACCGCTGCCCGACGCCGGGCCCGAGCCGGTGGCGACCCCGTGGCGGCAGCGCGTGGTGGACGCCGGCCCCACGCCGTGGCTGCTGCTGGCCGCCCTGGTGCTCTACGCCTTCGCGGTCACCCACACCGACCAGGACCTCATGTCGGCGTACGCGCTCATCTCGGTGATGCCGCTGAGCTACGTGCTGGCACTGGGCTGCATCGGCGCGGCGGCGGGCATCGAGCTGTCCGCCGAGCGGCAGCGCGAGCGGTGGCTGCTGCTCACCACCGTCACGCTGGTCGTGGTGCTGTTCACCTACCAGAACGGCTCCGACGACGTCGCCGGGTTCCCCACCGCGTGGCTGCACGCCGGGTTCTCCGACTACATCCACGAGCACGGCGCGATCCTGCCCAGCTACGACGCGCGGTTCTCGTGGCCCGGCTTCTTCGGGGCCACGGCCAGCCTCACGACCTCGGCCGGCCTGCCCGACGCCACCGGCCTGCTCCGGTGGGCGCCGCTGGTGTACAACCTGCTGTTCCTGACCCCGCTGCTGCTGCTGGCCCGGCGGGTGGGGCGGCGCCGGCGCTACGCCTGGCTCGCCGTGATGCTCTTCTTCTGCGGCAACTGGTTCGAGCAGGACTACTTCGCCCCGCAGGCCACGAACTTCGTCCTCTACCTGGTGCTGCTCTCGGTGCTCGTGTGGCTGGGGCGCGCGGCCGGCACCGACGTCGAGGTCCGGGTGCGCGACCGGGTGCGCCGCTGGTGGCACGACGGGATCGGCCGCAGCGTGGTGCGCCTGGCCCGCGCGGTCGCCGCCGTGCGGCCCGAGCGCGTGCGCGGCGTCGAGGCGTGGCAGTACGTCGCGGTGGGGGCCCTGCTCGTCGTGGTGATCACGGCGAGCGTGGTGAGCCACCAGCTGACGCCGGTCGTGACGATCCTGGCGCTGGCCGTGCTCGCGCTCACGGGGCGCACCCGCCTGCGCTTCCTCTGGCTCGCGGCCGGGCTCATCTTCTCGCTGTGGTTCTCCTACGGCGCCACGGACTTCTGGCTCGGGCACCTCCAGGGGCTCCTCGGCGACGTCGGCCAGGTCGGGTCGTCGCTCGGCAGCGGCGTGAGCAAGCGCGTCACGGGCTCCCCCGAGCACCTGCGGCTGCAGTACCTGCGCCTGGCCACCTCGGGCGGCTTCCTCGTCGCCGCCATGATCGGGCTGGTCGTGCGCCGCCGGTCGGCCTGGGTGCTCACCTTCGTGGCGCTCACGCTGCTCCCCTTCAGCGTCATCGCGGGCCAGAGCTACGGCGGCGAGGTCGTGGTGCGCAGCTTCCTGTTCGCCATGCCGCTGTTCGCGGTGTTCACCACCGACGCCGTCGCCCCGCTGCTCGTGCGGCTGCGCCCCGCGGCCCGCGCGTCGGTGATCGCGGTCGCGCTCACCGCGATCGCGACGTCGCTCGTGGCCTCGCGAGGGGCCAACCAGCGCTACGAGCGCGTCACGCCGGACCAGGTCGCGGCGGTGCGCGCGCTCTACGCGGTGGCACCCCAGGGCGCGACCATCGCGGACTTCTCGCCGTTCAACCCGCTCTCGCTGGGCGGCATCGGGAAGTACAACTACCCCTCGCTCAGCGACGACACGTGCTTCAGCGACACCGACCCGGGCGGCTGCATCGCGGGCGTCGCGCCCGACTACATCTACGTGAGCAGCGGTCAGCTGTACTACGGCACCGACGTGCTGGGCCTCTCACCCGACTGGTCCGACCGGGCCGTCGCCTCGGCGGAGAAGCTCGGCTACCGCACCATCTGGTCCAGCGACCACGCCCAGGTGCTCGCCGCGCCGACCGCACCGGGAGGCACCGCGTGACTCTCGCCATCACCGTCCCGAAGCTCAGCGGGCCGCTGGCCGACCTGCTGTCCGGCCCGTTCGGGCTCGTCCTCGTCCTGCTCGCGCTCGCCGTCGTGCTGTTCGTCGGATGGGCCTGGGAGGCCGAGCCCGCGTGGTTCACCCGCCGTGTGGCCCGCGTGATGCGCTACGGCGTCGTGCCGGCCCTGGTGATCGCCGCAGGGGTCACGACGGTGACCCGCCTGCTCGCCCTGGCCTGACCCGGGGCGCGTCGCTCCGCATCGGCGACGTACCGTGCGCGAGTGGGCACCGGGACGGGCGGGCGGAGACGTGCGCCGGCGCGACTGATCGCCGTTGCGCTCGGCGCGGCCCTGCTGGCCGCCTGCTCCTCGACCTCCGCTCCGGCGACGTCCGAGGGCGCCGCCTCCCCGGCCACGAGCCCCGCGACGCCCACCGGCTCGTCGGCCGGCGCGACCCCGGCCCCGACGCCGACGCCGTCCCCGAGCCCGTCGCTCTCCCCCGTCTCGAAGGTGCTCGTGGTCGTGGAGGAGAACCACTCGCTCGACCAGATGCGCGCCGGCATGCCCTACCTCGCGAGCCTGGCCGAGCGCTACGGCTACGCCACGCACTGGACCGCGATCACGCACCCGAGCGAGCCGAACTACCTCGCCATCGCCGGGGGATCCACCTTCGGGGTGACGGACGACGCGGGCGTCGACGCCAACGCGCCGAAGGTCGGCGACGCCGTGTCGGTGTTCGACCAGGCCATCGCGCACGGGCGCACCGCGATGACCTACGTCGACGGGATGGACCGCCCGTGCTCGACGTCGGAGTCGGGGACGGCGCCGGTCAAGCACAACCCCTGGGTGTTCTTCCGCCGCGGAGCGGCCGACTGCGCGCGCTACGACGTCCCGGCGGGGGACCCGGTGACGGGCCGGCTCGCCACCGACATCCGCGACGGGCGGCTCCCCGACGTGGGCCTGGTCGTGCCGGACCTCCAGCACGACGCGCACGACGGCTCGCTCGCCACGGCCGACACGTGGCTGCGCACCCTGCTCGCGCCGCTCCTGCGGTCGCCCGACTTCACCTCGGGCCGGCTCCTCGTGGTGGTCACCGCGGACGAGGACGGCGACGACACGCCCGACAACCGCGTGCTCACCGTGGTGCTGCACCCGAGCCTCGCGCACCGCGTCGTCGACGTGCCCCTCGACCACTACAGCCTGACCCGGCTCTACGCGCAGGTGGTCGGCGCGCGGCCGCTGCGCCAGGGGGCCGGTGCCCCGGACCTCGCAGCCGCGTTCGGCCTCACGATCGGCTGACCGCGGCACCGTCGCGGGATCAGGTGGCGCGCAGGAGCATCCCGGCCGAGGTGAACGTCTGCTGCGGCCCGGTCGTCGACGGCGTCACCGTCGAGTCGACCGACACCAGGTGCACGACCTGGTTGCCGCGCGCGTCGGTCTGGTACACGGCACCGGGGGTGCTGCCCTTTCGCACCCACGACGGGATCGCGAGGTAGCCCACGTAGGCCTCGTGCGTCGACGTCGGAGCCAGGGTGGGGTACGTCGGGCTCGAGGTGGACACCCCGGTGTCGACCCGCCCCGTCGCGTCGAGGGACCACACGGTGGCGGCTCCCGACGAGGACGCGAGCTCCTGCACGTCGACCGAGGTGGCGCTCTGGGAGCTGCCGGTCGCCGAGCCGGATCCGTAGGTGACGGTCAGCGACGTGGCGCCGGGCGAGGAGACGACGCCCCACCACAGCTCGACGCCGTGGGTGCCGTCACGGGTGTAGAAGGCCGACGCGCGCTGCCAGGCCGTGACGCCGCCGCCGCTCACCGAGGAGACGAGGAATCCCTTGCCCCAGGCGAACTTGGTCTCGATCGCCAGGGTCAGGACGTTCCCGGCGGCGCGAGGGCGCACCTGCACGGTCTCGGTCGCCAGAGATGGCTGGTTGGTGTGCGTCACGAGCGACCCGACCGCGCTGACGGTCGCCGGCCCCGGAGGCGGCGCGGGGCTCGAGGTGCTCGGGCTCGGTGCCGGGCTCGACGTCGAGGGGCTCGGGGCGGGGCTGGACGTCGTCGGGCTCGGGGCCGGGCTCGAGGTGGTGGGGCTCGGCGCCGGGCTCGACGTGGTCGGGCTCGGGGCGGGGCTCGACGACGTCGGGCCGGGCGACGGCGCGTCGGCCGCCGCGCGCAGCAGCATCCCGATCGAGGTGAAGGTCTGCGAGGGGCCGGTCGTCGACGGCGCCAGGGTCCCGGACACCGACGTCGCGTAGACGACCTGGTTGCCGCGGGCGTCGGTCTGGTAGACGACGCCGGGGGTGCTGCCGCGGTAGACCCACGAGGGGATCGCGAGGTAGCCCACGTAGACCTCGCCGGCCGAGGCGGCCGTCAGGGCGGGGTAGGTCGGCACGGTCGTCGTCGTGCCGTCGTCGACCCTGCCCGCGACGTCGAACGACCACGAGGCGGAGCTGCCCGCGCTGGAGGAGAACTCCTGGACGTCGACCGACGTCGCGCTCTGGGAGGTGCCGGCCGTGGCTCCGGCGGTGTAGGCGACGGTGAGCGGCTGCGTGCCGGTCGTCGTGACGACGCCCCACCACAGCTCCTGGGCGTGCGTCCCGTCGATCGTGAGGAATCCCAAGGCTTTCTGCCACGTCGCGACACCGCCGCCGCTGATCGAGGCGCCGGTGAAGGCGGGCGTGCCCACGAACTTCGTCTCCACGGCCACGGCGAGGAGGTTCCCGACGCCGTGCGGGGCCACGGACACGGTCTCGGTCGCCAGGGCCGGCTGGTTGGTGTGCACCACGAGGCTGCCCACCGAGGCCACGGCCACGGGCGCGGGGTCGGCGGCCTGCACGGGGGCGGTGGCCGCAGCGAGCCCGACCCCGCCGATCGCGGTGGCCGCCACGGCGACGGCGGCGACGTGGCGCAGCACGGAGACGGGACGACCGGCGTGACGCGGACCCGGGGGCGGCGCGAGATGACGCGGAGGACGTGACGCCCGGTGACCTTCGACCCGCAGCTCGTTCATGCTGACACCCCGGTTCCCCTGCCCGTTCGTACGACGTCGGATGCCCGCCCGTCGCCGTACGCAGCCAGCGTATGCCCGCGACGCCCGTGCACGGGTCGTCCGACGTGACGATGCGCCACCGTCCGACCGGGCAGTACGGTCCCCGGCACGACCGTGCCACCCACCCACCCGCCCGACCGCCCGCTCCGCGCGCGACCGGCCCACCGGTGCTGACACACTGACCGCGCTTGCAGCGCACACGAGGGGGGTGCCGACGATGGCGACCGGGCAGCCGTCGCGCCACCCGGGCCCACCGGGCCGGCAGCGGTGATCCATCCACTCCTCGGCGACCTGTTCGCCCACCTCGACACCGACGGCGTGCGCTGGTGCCTGCTGCGCCTCCCCGCTGTCCCCGAGGCACCCACGGGCGACGTCGACGTCCTGGTGTCACCCTCGGATCTCCTTACGTTCCAACGCATCGCGCAGGAGCACGGCTTCGTCCCGGTTCCCGGGTGGGACAGCGCGCCGACGCTGCTGATGATGGCTCTCGACCGCCCGACGGGACGGTTCCTCCTGCTCGAGGTGACCGACCGGATCGTCTTCGGGCACGGGCTCGCCACGGGGCACACGGCGACCGTCCTGGGTCGCACCCGCGGCGAGGACGGCGTGCGCCTGCCCGGCGCGGACGACGAGTTCTGGCTGCTCGTGCTGCACTGCCTGCTCGACACCGGCGCCGTGCCCGACAAGTACCGCGAGCGGCTGCGGTCGCTGGCGCCCGGCGCCGTCGACGACGGTGAGCTCGGGCGTGTCGTGACGGCCCACGCCCCGCCGGCGTGGTCGGCGCACCGTGTGCGCACGAGCGCGGAGCGTGGCGAGTGGGGCGCGCTGACCACGCTCGCACCGCAGCTCGCCGAGTGGTGGCGGCGCGACCGCTCGCCGCGCCAGCGGCGCGCCGACGTCGCGGCCCGCGCGCGCCGCCGCCTCCGCGCGCCCGCCCTGCTGCCGCGCCGCTACGGGGTCAGCGTCGCGCTCCTCGGTCCCAACGGCGCCGGCAAGTCCACGCTGCGCCGCGCGATCGAGGAGTCCTGGCCCCTGCCGGTCGACAGCGTCTACATGGGCCTGTGGAAGAGCGGCGACGGCAGCGTGCGCGAGCACCCCGTCGTGGCGCCGCTGCTCCGGGTGCCCACGGCGTGGTCGCGCTGGCTGCGCGGCACCTCGTCGCGGCTGCGCGGGCGGCTCGTCGTCTACGACCGCTACGTGCACGACGCCCGCATCCCGCCGGCGCCGCCCCTGGTCACCCTCAAGCGCGCGTACTTCTCGGTGCTGGCGCGCAGCGTGCCGGACGCCGACGTCGTCGTCGTGCTGACGCTGCCGGCCGAGGTCGCGCACGAGCGCAAGCCCGAGGACTCGCTGGAGTCGGCGCGCCGCGAGGAGGCCGAGTACCGGCTGCTCGGCTCGGTCATCCCGCGCGCCGTCGTGGTCGACGCCGCGCGACCCGCGGCCGAGGTCCGCACCGAGGTGCTCGCGACCCTGTGGGACCGCACGCTCGCCCGCTGGCGCGCCCTGCCGTCGGGCCCCGTGCGTCCGGTGCCGCCCGCGCCAGCGGACGGCGAGCCGCTCGGTGCGGCCCGGTGATCCGGCCCGAGCCCCCGGCCTACCTCGCGGACGCCGACCCCGCGAGTGGACCCGCCACGCCGGTGCGGCCCTGGTCGTCCCGCGCGCGCGCCGCCCTCGACGCCGCGCTCGGACTGGTGCCGTCGGCGCTGGCCGCCGTCCCGCAGGCCGATCCGCGCGCCGGCGGCTGGGAGGTCCTCGACGCGGACTGGACGAGCACGGGCACTGCCGTGGTGCGCCTCGGGCCGCCCGGCGGGCAACCCGTGGCGCTGCTGCGGATCTCACCGAGCGGGGCGGCCCGGCTGCCCCACGAGACCCGTGTGCTGCACGAGCTCGCGGCCGCGAAGCTGCCCGCACCCATCGCCGCCGCGCTCCCCCGCCGCCTCGCGGCCGGCACGGTGTCCGGCAGCGCCTACGCGGTCGACGCGCTGGTCCCCGGCGTCCCCGCGGACACGCTCGAGACCGACGCGGAGGCCTGGGCCGCCGTGTCGGGGACGACGGTCGGGCTCCTCACGTCGCTGCACCAGGCCACCGCCACCCGCATCGTCTGCGACGACGACCAGCTGCACGCGTGGGTGGACGCCCCCCTGGACGTGCTCGCCCAGGGTGCGGCGCGGTGGCACCTGCTGGCGCCGACGTCGCGGATCGCCGCCCTCCGCGAGCGGCTGCGCGCAGCGCTGCGCGGCGTCGTGGTCGAGGCGGGCTGGGTGCACGGCGACCTGTGGTCGGGCAACCTGCTCGTGGACCCGTCCACCCGAGCGGTCACCGGCGTCGTCGACTGGGACCTCGCGGCCTCGCCCGACCTGCCGCTGCTCGACGTCCTGCACCTGCTGCTGCACCACCGCCGCGCCGTCTCCGGTCAGGAGACCGGTCAGGTCGTCGCCGACGTCGTCCGGGGCCGGGCGTCATGGGACGCCCACGAGCGCGCCCTGCTGGACCGCAGCCGGTGGTGCCTGCCCGACGGGGGACCGGCCGACGAGGACCTGGTGCTGCTCGCCTGGTTGCGGCACGTCGCCGCGATCTCGCTTCAGCAGAGGCGCTACGTCGCCCACTCGGTGCGCGCCTGGGAGCTACGCAATGTGCATCGCGTGCTACGCATCGTGTGACGCGAGGGCACGGCGACGGCCCCGATCCCCTGGCGCCATCGGATGTTCAGCCGACGTTCATCAACGCCCGCCCCGACCTAGACTCGCGACTGTGGCTGGGGAGCACGCGGGCGCTGGTTCGGCGTACCCGCGCGCGGTGCGCAGCGCCCCCGGCGCCGCGACGGCCGTGCCCGTGCTGCTCTACCACGACGTCACCGACGAGCCCGGCGATCCCTACGCCGTCGACCATGCGACGTTCCTTCGGCACATGCGTGCCGTCGCCGCCTCCGGGCGCGACCCGCTGACCGTCGACCATTACGCCGACGCGCTCGCGGGCCGCGCGCCGATGCCGTCGCGACCGGTGCTGGTGACCTTCGACGACGGCTACCCCGAGTTCCCCCGCGCCGTCGACTCCCTGGCACGTGCCGGCGTCGCGGCCGCCACCGTGTACGTCACGACGGGCGAGGCGGGGACGCCGGGCCGCGTGCGCTGGGCCGACCTCGCCGCGCTGCCGGAGTGGGTCCAGGTCGGAGCGCACAGCCGCACCCATCCCCAGCTCGACGTGCTGCCCCGGTCCCGTCTCCTCGACGAGGTCGCCGGCTCCCGCGACGACGTCGAGCAGCGCCTGGCCCGCCCGTGCACCTCGTTCGCGTACCCGCACGGCCACCACGACCGGTCGGTCCGCTCCGCCGTCGTCGAGGCCGGCTTCGCCTCCGCCTGCGGGGTCAAGAACGCCCTCTCCCACCCGCACGACGACGTGTTCGCCATCGCCCGCGTCACCATCACGCGGACGACGGGAGACGACGAGCTGGCGCAGTACCTCGAGGGCACCGGAGCCCCGATCGCGTGGAAGCGCGAGCGCCTGCGCACCAAGGGATTCCGCTACTACCGACGCGCCCGGTCGAGGGTGGGGGCCCATGCCTGAGCTGCCCGACGGCCCGGTGTGGCTGGCCACGGTCGACCTCGTGGGCGACGCCGTCCACGACGACGTCGTCGTGCCCGCGGCGAACGCGTCGGGCGAGCCCTACGAGGCCGTGCGCCTGCTGGTGCGCGTGCACGGGCACCCCGTCGGCGAAGTCGTGGTCCCGTGCCGCGACGGCCGGGCCGCGGCGGACGACGTGCAGCGCGAGGTGCGCCGGCGCCTTGGCGCCGCCCTCGACGCGCACCTCGAGGCCGACGGCCTGGCCGCGGCCGACGTTGACCTGCGTGCCGACCCTCCCGACTGCACCTGGTCCGCGCGGCTCGACGCGCTGGGCACCGGGACCCCGCTGGTGAGCGTGGTGCTCGCGACCTTCCGACGGCCCGAGCGGCTCGCCCGCACGCTGCGCACGCTGACGGCCCAGACCTGGCCGCAGCTGGAGATCGTGGTGGTCGACAACAGCCCCTCGACCCCGGGGGCGCGGGAGGCCATCGACTCGGTCGGCGACCCTCGGGTGCGCCTGCTCGAGGAGCCGGAGCGCGGCGCGTCGCGCGCCCGCAACACCGGTCTGCGCGCCGCCCGCGGCGAGTACGTCGCGTTCACCGACGACGACGTCGACGCCGACCCGGACTGGGTCGCCAACCTCGTCGTCGAGCTGCTCGCCGACGACGGCACCGCGTGCGTGACCGGGCTGATCCTGCCGGCGTCCCTCGACACCGAGGAGCAGCGCACGTTCGAGAAGTTCGGCGGGTTCTCCAAGGGCTTCGCGCCGCGCGTGTTCGCCCTGACCGACACCGACCACGGGCCGCTGTTCCCCTACACCGCCGGGATGTTCGGGTCCGGCGCGTGCTCGGCGTTCCGGCGCGACGTGCTGCTCGAGCTCGGCGGCTTCCCCGTCGACCTCGGCCCGGCCACCGCCGCGCGGGGCGGCGAGGACCTCAGCGCCTACCTGTCCGTGCTGTTCGCGGGCTACCGGCTGCGCTACCAGCCCGCGGCGCTCGTGCGGCACGAGTACGCGCCCGACTCCGCGGCGCTGGCGCGCCAGGTGTTCGGCTACGGCCTGGGCATCAGCGCCATGATCACGCGCCGCGCGCTGGCCTCCCGGTCCGAGCTGCGCGCGGTGCTGCGCGCCGTCCCCACGGGGATGTCGTACGTGCTGTCGGGCGACTCCCCCAAGAACGCGGGGAAGCGGACGGGCTACCCGCGCGGGCTCATGGTGCGGGAGGTCGCCGGCATCGTGTGCGGGCCTGCCGCGTACCTCGTCAGCCGACGTCGGGTGCGCGCCCTGGGCGCGGCCCGCACCGGCTCAGCGGACGGTCGCGAGCAGCGGACCCCGGCGGCCACGTCGTGACTCGTTACCGTGGTGGGCGTGGCCGAGGCTGAGCCCGGGACGACCGACCCGGACGCCCGCGCGCGCGGAGGGGGGCTACCGCTGGCGCGGTGGCTCCGCCTCGGCGAGCGCAGCCACCTCATGCGCAACTCGTTCTACCTCATGGCCACCACGGCGGTGTCCGCCGCCGCCGGCTTCGTGTTCTGGGTGGAGGCCGCGCGGCTGTACTCCCCCACCGAGGTGGGCGAGGCGAGCGCGCTGCTGTCGGCGGTGAGCCTGTTCACGTACTTCAGCCTCCTGGGCTTCAACTCCACCCTCATCCGGTTCCTGCCCTCGAGCGCCGACCCGGGCCGGCTCGTCGGCACCGCCCTCGTGGTGGTCGCCCTGGCCGGGGCGCTCATCGCGGTCGTGGGCGGCCTGGTGCTCCCGCGGGCCGCCCCGGACCTGCGGCACGTCCTCGACACGTCATGGCGCGCGCCGCTGTTCGTCCTGCTGACCGCGGGCGCGAGCGTCAACCTGCTCACCGACTCGGTGTTCGTGGCCCGTCGCCGGACCGAGTACAACCTGCTCGTCGACGGCGTGCTCATGGGCGTCGTGCGCGTGGCGCTGCCCGTGCTGCTCGTCGCGGTGGGCGCGTTCGGGATCTTCCTCTCGCACACCCTCGCGGCCACGGTCGCCGCCGTCGCCAGCATCTGGCTGATCCAGCGCCGGCTGGGCATCCGGATCCACCGCGGCCTCTCGCGCGACCTCATCCGCGAGACCTACCGCTACTCCGGCGGCACCTACCTCGCCGGCGCGCTCAACCTCGTGCCTCAGCTCGTGCTGCCGCTCGTGGTCCTGCGGGCGTTCGGGCCGGTGGACGCGGCGCTGTACTTCGTGGCCTTCCAGATCGCGAACCTGATCAACGCCATCGGGTTCGCCGTGGGGCAGTCGACCTTCGCGGAGGGCAGCCACGACTCCGCGCACCTGCGCCAGCTGGCACTCACCTCGGCCCGCGCGATCGCGTCGCTCATGGTCCCCGCGATCCTGGTCGTGTCGCTGGTGTCCGGCCCCGTGCTCTCGCTGTTCGGCCCGACCTACGCCGACAGCGGCCGGCCCCTGCTGATCGTGCTCTCGGTGTCGGCGCTCGGCGTCGCCTTCAACTCGTGGTCCGGCGTCCTGCTCAAGATCACCGCGCAGCTGGGCTGGCTCACCGCGGCCAACGCCGCGTTCTGCGTCGTGGCGCTCGGCCTCGCGCTGATGGCCGACGAGCACGAGCTGCTGTGGGTCGCCTGCGCGTGGGGCCTGGCCAACGTCGTGGGCGGCCTCGTGGGGCTGCTCGGCGTGCTCGCCGGGCGACGGGCGCGCGCCGCCTGACGCTGCGGGCTCAGCCGCGCCGCGAGACCCGGGGGCGCGAGGCCGCCTCGGTCGTGACGAGGGCGCCTTCGAGCCCGTCGACCATGCGGTCGAAGGAGAAGCGCTCGCCCACCCAGGCCGCGCACTGCTCCCCCAGCCCGGGACGCTGCTCGCGCCAGTCGAGGTACTGCGAGATCCGCTCGGCCAGGCCGGCCGGATCGCTCTTGTCCACCAGCAGGTCGGACATCGGGCCGCAGAGGATCTCGGGCATGCCGCCGGACCGCGACCCGATCACGGGGCGGGCGGTCGACATCGCCTCGATGAGCACGCGGCCGAACGGCTCCTCCCACACCGACGGCGCGACCACGAGGTCGGCGGCGTGCAGCACGGGGACGACGTCGGCACGCGGGTCGAGCCAGATGACGTCGGGCGGCTGGTTCGCGCGGATGGCGAGGTCACGCTGGGGGTCCGGGTTGCTGCCCATCACGACCAGGCGCGCGTGCGACGGATCGGGGGCCAGCCGGCGCCACGCGTCGAAGAGCACGTCGACGCCCTTGATGGGGTCGAGCCGGCCGTAGTACAGCGCGATCCGCACGTCCTGGGGCAGGCCGAGGGCCTCCCGAGCGGCGCGCATGGCGGCGACGTCGCCCGGGGGGTAGTCGTCGGCCGCGACGGCGTTGTGCAGGACCTCGAGCCGCTCGGCCGGCACGCCGTCCTCGACGTAGACGGACTTGAGGTACTCCGACACCGCGAGGTAGTGCGGGACGCCGGACTTCAGCACCGCGGGCAGGTGCCATCGCAGCTTGTGGTGGAAGTGGACGAGCAGGCGGGCGCCCGCCGCGCGGCTGACCACCTGCGCCCACGCGATGTACTCCGGCCGGTTCAGCCACAGCACGTCGGCCGGCCGGTTCCACACGGCGCGGGAGGCCTGCATCGACGACCGGGTCATCGAGAACGGCTTGAGCGGCTCCATCGAGGCGACCTGGTGCACCTCGGCGAACTGCTCCCACTGCGCGCGCAGCGGGCCGTCGACCTCGAAGAACACGCGGATCTCGTGGCCGCGCTCGGCGAGGGCGCGCGAGGCCTGGAGCACCCCCACCTCGACGCCGCCGACCGGCTGGAACGACCAGGCCGGCACCAGGACCCTCATCGGTCGCTCCAGGGCAGGGCGCCGTTCTCGGCGTCGAGCGCCTGGAGGCTGGCGTGCTCGCTGCTGAGCTCGCGCAGGCGCCGCACGAGGAACGGCGAGCAGGCGATCGCGACGATGATCTCGGACACCAGGTAGGCCACGCCGATGCCGTTGAGACCCAGGCGGCCGAGCAGCACCACGGACCCGACAATCGTGATGAGCGAGGCGCTGCCCTGCACCAGTGCCAGGGTCCACAGCCGGCGGTCGAGCCAGAGCAGGGTCCCGTAGAGCACGACCGGCGCGGAGAACGGGAGCGCCAGGGCGAACAGCCGCACCAGCCCGGTGGAGTTCTCGGCGTACGCGGAGCCCAGGATCGACAGCGCGAAGGGTGCGAGCAGCAGCAGCAGGACGGTGGCCAGCAGCACCGCGCCGAGCCCGAGCGAGATCGCCTTGCGCAGCAGCACCGCGGCGTGCTGGTCGCTGCGCTCGCTCTCGACGACGAGGGCGGACGACACGTTGCTGAGCATGATCGACACGACGCTGAGGATGAGCCACGGGACGGAGAAGTACGCCGCCTGCTCGAGACCGAGGACGTGGGCCACGAGGAGCGGCAGCACCAGCGTGACCGCGGAGGACAGCATGCGCCGGACGTACTCGGCGGCCGCGTAGCTGACCACGGCCCGGCCCCGCGGGAACGCCGACTCGCCCTGCACCACGTCGGAGCCGGCCCGCAGCACCACGGCGACCAGGTAGACGGTGACCCCGATGACGGCCAGGAGCACCGGCAGCACCCAAGCCATGATGATGCCGTTGACCGAGATCAGGCTGAGCCCCACCACGACCAGGACGACCTTGGCCACCGAGAACGCGATGTTCTCGACGAGCACCGCCGGCGCGCGGCCCAGCCCCGTGAGCACCGCGTCCTGGAGCGCGAACACCACGAAGAGCACGACCATCGCGACGAAGAAGACCCGCTGCGACGTGGAGTCGGGGATGTACGCCGAGCCCAGCCCGAGCGCGACGAACCCCGACGCGACGACGAGCCCGGTGACCGCGGCCACGGCGTAGGCCCGCGCGATGATGACGCGGGTGCGGTTCCCGGCGGTGGCCAGGAACCGGATCATGATGGCCGACAGGTAGTCGCCGCTGAACCCGCCGAGGACGGTGGCGGCCGAGATCGTGGTGGTGGCGCGTCCGACGTCGGCGTCCGGGTAGTGGCGCGCGGCGAGGGTCCAGAAGAGGAGCCCGAGGACGGCGGTGACGCCGGTGGTGGCCACGAGGGACCCCGCGTTGCGGACCAGCCGGTCGCCGGTGCGCGGGGGCACGTCCCCGACGCCCTGCTCCGTCACGGTCACGCGTCCTCTCCTCGGCTCGCGGCGCGACGCACGGCCGCCCGTCCGGGCTCGAGGCTCCGGCGCGACGACGCTAGCAGCAGCCCGACGGGCTCGCCCACGCGCACGGGCCAGGACGGACGGGGTGTCACCCGGTCGTGGCGGCGGGCTCGGACAGGGTCGAGCTCCCGCGCAGCCGGACGGAGAGGTAGCCGGCTCCGGTGGCGGCCAGGCCCACGGGGACCAGACCCGCCCGGGCCGCGCCGTAGCCGTCGCCGCGCAGCGCCGAGCGCAGGTGGGCGAGCATGCCCCGCGGGAGCACCCGGGTGGCGTAGGCCCGCTCGCTCGACAGGCCGTCGGCCGCCCCGACGCGTCCGGAGAGCACCGCCTTGCTGCGGCCCTCGTGGTAGCACCGGCTGACGAAGTAGGAGACCTTCTGGCGCTGCACCGGGACGAGGTGGTCCACCTGGGCGGTCGTGTCCCGCAGGATCACCGCGCCCGGGTCGGCCTGGCGCACCCGGATGGCGAGGTCGGTCTCCTCGCAGCCCACCGGCAGCGTGCCCACGCGCCCCACGAGCTCGGAGAACCCACCGACGGAGACCAGCGCGCTGCGCCGCACGGCCATGCTGGCGCCGATCGGGTTGCGGATCGGCTCGCCGTCGCCGGGCAGGCCGATGTAGTCGCAGCCCACGACCCAGCCGAACTCGGGCGGGAACCAGCGCGGTGCCGCGCCACCCTCCCAGGCCGGCCGGATCGAGCCGCCGACGGCGACCACGGCCGGGTCGGTGAAGCGGGCCCGGTAGGCCTCGACCCAGCCCGGCGCCGGGCACGCGTCGTCGTCGAGGAACACCACGACGTCGCCCGACGCCGCCGCGACCCCGGTGTTGCGGCCGCCGGACAGCCCGCGGGCGCCGGCGTTGGGGATCGCGGTCACGCCGAGCTCGTCGCGCACCCGCTCGAGGAGGGCGTCGTTGTGGTCGACGACGACGAGCAGCTCGTCACCCGCACGGAGCTGGGACCGGGCCGCGTCGATGCCGGCCGCGAGCTCGGCCCAGCGCAGTGCGGTGTAGGTGCAGACCAGGACGGTGACGGTCGGCCCGGAGGCTGACGCCTGCGTCACGCAGTCTCCTCCGTGATGGCGACGGACTCGTCGGCCTCGGACTGCACGGGCTCGCGCAGCCGCACGACGTCGGCCTCGCGCTCGCGCAGGTCGATGACCACCTCGCGCTGGACCGGGACGTCGGACTCGGCCCGGCGCTCGGCGCCCCCGACGGCGAGGGCCTCGAGCTCTGCGAGGGCCGCGCGCTTGGTCTTCATACGCGTGCGCTCGCTGAAGATCGTGCGCAGCACGCGGAAGCCGTCGCGGACGGCGTGGAGGTTGGACTCGCCGAAGATGCGCAGGCGCTCGACGCTGGGCACCTCCGTGATCCGCAGCCCCGCGGCGGCGACCCGGCAGTTGATGATCGTCTCGATCTCGAAGCCGTCGCCCCACAGCTTGCCGCCCTCGACGTCCGGGATGGACGGGTCGGCGAGGTCGAGCACACCGACGATGTCGCGCCAGAAGGCGTTGTAGCCGTAGCAGAGGTCGGTGTAGCGAGTGCCGAACGACACGTTCGTCGTGGTGTTGAGGAACCAGTTGCCCATCTTGCGGATGCGCGTGATGTCCTCGCTGCCGCCGTTCTTGACGAACCGGGTGCCCTTGGCGAAGTCGGCGCCCTCGACCAGCGCGGCGACGAAGCGCGTGATCTCACGCGGGTCGGCCGAGCCGTCGGCGTCGAACATCACCACGATGTCGCCGGTGGCGGCCATGAAGCCGCACGCGAGGGCGTTGCCCTTGCCACGGCGGGTCTGCTGCACCACGCGGATGTCCGGCATGACACGCCGGGCGGTCTCGATGGTGCCGTCGGTGGAGTGGCCGTCCACGAGAATGACCTCGTGCACCTCCGGAAGCTCCGGCAGGACGACCTCGAGGTTCTTCGCCTCGTTGCGCGCCGGCACCACGATGCTGACGCGTGGCGTGCGGCTCCGGTTCGGACGCTCCCCGGCATCGAACTCGGACTTGATCGACCACGTGCTCATCAGCTTCTCCCATCCCGGCGCGTCGGCCTGCCCAGGGCCATGCGGTGCCTGTCGCCTGCCCGGCGAACCCCCAGCACCATGCGCACGGTGAGTAATCGTAGCGGCAGTGAGTGTCCGCGAGGTTTCCACCAAACGACTGATTCCCCCTTCATATCTGATACTCAGCGCGACATTCTCGGTCGCCGACTGATCACGGAGAGTCACAGGATCCCCCAGGTGGCGGCATGATCACCGTCGTCGCGCTGTGCCGCTGCGGACACCCCGAGGAGATGCACGAGCACTACCGCCCCGGACGTGACTGCGGGGCCTGCGGGCCGACGGTCTGCCCGCGCTACTCACCCGACCACGGGATCCGCGTGGTCGACGACACGGTGTCCGTAGTACGTGCTGCCGGATGGCTCGCCCGCCTGCTGCCGAGGCGGCTCAGACCTGGCAGCCGGGGCACCAGAACAGGCGACGGCCGCTGAGCTCGCGGGCCGCCACGGGGGTCGAGCAGCGCACGCAGGCCCGGCCCTCGCGCCGATAGACGTACGTGCCCGTCTCCCGGCGCCGGCGGCGCATCGCCAGCGTGTCGTCGCCGCCGTCGAGCTCCGGGTCGTCCGCGGGCGGCCGGTCGGCGTCGAGGGCGGCCAGGCGCGCGACGTCGGCACGGGTGACGGTGACGATCCGCCCGCGGCGCACGCCGTCGCGCATGAGCACCCGCAGGTCCTCCCACATCGCGTCGAGGACGTCCGGTGCGACTTCGCGGCCCTCGCGGAACGGCGAGACCCGGTGCCGGAAGAGCAGCTCGGCCCGGTAGATGTTGCCCACGCCGGCCACGACGGACTGGTCCATGAGCAGCGTCGCGACAGGCGCCCGGCTGGACGTCACGCGCCGCCGCATGGGCTCGGGCCCGACGTCGCGGCGCAAGGGGTCCGGCCCGAGCCGGGCCAGCACGGCACGACGTCCCGCCGGCTCGAGCACCTCGCAGGCGGTGGGGCCACGCAGGTCGGCGTAGCTCGTGTCGCCCTCGAGCCGCAGGCGCAGCGCGCCCTGCGGGGCCGGCGCCGGCAGGGGCGCGGTCAGGAAGGTGCCGTAGAGCCCGAGGTGGACGTGCACGACGTCGCGGGTGCCGAGGTGCAGGAACAGGTGCTTGCCCCAGGCCTCGGCGCGCTCGAGGACATGGCCGTCGATCCTGGCCGCGCCGTCGGAGAACCGGCCCTGGGGGCTGCTCGCGCGCACCGGGCGCCCGCCGAAGTCGCGCGCGAGGCCGCGCGCGAGCCGGTGGATGCTGTGTCCCTCGGGCACCTCGCCCTCCTCCTCCTTCGGTCCGTGCGGCCGCAGGCGTACCGTCGTCGCGTGCCCCGGCCCTCCGACCCGCGTCGCGACGACGAGCACGTCGACGACCGCGCGCTCGACCGGCTCGCCGACCGCGGTCCCTCGCGCGTGGGCGTCGAGGGCGCGATGCGCGCCCGCGACGTCTCGCGCCCCGCCCCGGCGGCGCTCGCCGCGGCCGGCAGGTCGGTCACGGTGCGACGGGCCCGCCAGGTCGAGCGCTGAGGCGCTCCCCCGCCGGGCGCCGCACCGCGCCGGTCAGACCGACCCGGTGGTCTCGTAGGCCGACACCTGCGCGATCCGCCGGACGTGCCGGGGGTCCTGGCTGAAGGGCGTGCCGACGAACGCGTCCACGATGTCGAGCGCCGTCTGCCGGTCGTGCATGCGCGCCCCGAGGCCCGCCACGTTGGCGTCGTTGTGCTCGCGCGCCAGCGTGGCGGTCTCCACCGACCAGGCCAGCGCGGCGCGGACCCCGACCACCTTGTTCGCCGCGATCTGCTCGCCGTTGCCCGACCCGCCGATGACGAGTCCGAGGCTGCCCGGGTCGTCGGCGACCGCCCGCGCCGCGGCGATGCAGAACGCCGGGTAGTCGTCGGCGGCGTCGTAGGTGTCGGCGCCGTGGTCGACGACCTCGTGGCCCTGCGAGCGCAGGTGGTCGGCGAGGGCTGCCTTGAGCTCGAACCCGGCGTGGTCGGCGGCGAGGTGTACGCGCATGCGCGCATCGTGCCAGGCCCGGGTCCGGCCGGACGACGCCCCCGGCGACCTCCTCCTCCCGATGGCGGACCGCCGTCCGCCCCCGCCCCAACAGCAGCGGCGGATCCGCCGCCCCGTGCGAGGATGTCCGGGCCCGGCGGTCGACCGCGGGCGGACCAGCGCGTCATCCGGAGGATCCCGGCCGCGCGCCCCACGACGAAGGAGCCCGACCGGTGCCCGACACCAACATCACGCGTGCCGAGGCGCGCGAGCGCTCGGCGAACGTCCGGGTGACCCGCTACGAGGTCGAGATCGACCTCACCCGCGCGTCCGCCGAGGACTCGGCCACCTTCCCGAGCACCACCACGGCGCGGTTCACCGCGACCCCGGGGTCAAGCACCTGGATCGACCTCGTCGCGCCGGGTGTGCGCCGCGCGGTGCTCAACGGCACGGACCTCGACGTCACGACGTTCACCGGCACCCGCCTCCCGCTGCCCGGCCTCGCGGCCGACAACGTGCTCGTGGTCGAGGCCGACTGCGCCTACATGCGCACCGGCGAGGGCCTGCACCGCTTCGTCGACCCGGTCGACAAGTGCGTGTACCTCTACTCGCAGTTCGAGGTCGCCGACGCCCGCCGCGTCTACGCCTGCTTCGACCAGCCCGACCTCAAGGCCGAGTTCGCGCTCACGGTGACCGCGCCCGACGACTGGCAGGTGGTCTCCAACGCGGCCACGCCGCAGCCCGAGCCGGACGACGCCGCGATGGCGGTGTGGCGCTTCGACCCCACCCCGCGGCTCTCGACGTACGTCACGGCGCTCGTCGCCGGTCCCTACCACGTGGTGCGCGACGAGTACGCCGGCCCGCACGGCACCTACCCGCTCGGCGTGTTCTGCCGGCAGAGCCTCGCCGAGCACCTCGACGCGGACGAGGTGCTCACGGTCACCAAGCAGGGATTCGAGTTCTTCGAGTCGGCGTTCGGCACGGCGTACCCGTTCGGCAAGTACGACCAGCTGTTCGTCCCGGAGTTCAACGCCGGCGCGATGGAGAACGCCGCGTGCGTGACCATCCTCGAGGACTACGTCTTCCGCAGCCGCGTGACCGACTACTCCTACGAGCAGCGGGCCAACACCGTGCTGCACGAGCTCGCGCACATGTGGTTCGGCGACCTCGTCACCATGACGTGGTGGGACGACCTGTGGCTCAACGAGTCGTTCGCCGAGTGGGCCTCGCACCACGCCAACGTCTCCGCCACCCGCTACCGCGACGCCTGGACCACGTTCCTCATCGTGCGCAAGGGCTGGACCTACCGCCAGGCGCAGCTGTCCTCCACCCACCCGATCGCCGCCGACATGGTCGACCTCGAGGCGGTGGAGGTGAACTTCGACGGCATCACGTACGCGCAGGGCGCGGCGGCCATCCGCCAGCTCGTCGCCTGGGTGGGCGAGAAGGAGTTCCTCGACGGCCTCAACGCCTACTTCGCCACGCACGCCTGGGGGAACACCCAGCTCTCCGACCTGCTCGGCGAGCTCGAGCGCTCCAGCGGGCGCGACCTGTCGACGTGGTCCGGCTCGTGGCTGGAGACCGCCGGCGTCACGACGCTGCGGGCCGAGGTCGAGCTCGGCGCCGACGGCACCTACTCCGGCGTCACGATCGTGCAGGAGCCGCCGTCCTCGCCCGAGGGGATCGCGCCGATCCTGCGCCCGCACCGCATCGCCATCGGCCTCTACGACGTCGTCGACGGGTCGCTCCGGCGTGGCCGGCGCATCGAGGTGGACGTCGTGGGGGCGCGCACCGAGGTGCCCGAGCTCGTCGGCGTCGCCCAGCCGGACCTGCTGCTCCTCAACGACGACGACCTCACCTTCGCCAAGATCCGGCTCGACGAGCGCTCGCGCCGCACCGCGGTGGAGTCCATGGCGACGCTGCAGGACTCGCTCGCCCGGGCGCTGATCTGGGCGGCCTGCTGGGACATGGTGCGCGACGCCGAGATGCCGCTCGGCGACTTCCTGTCGCTGGTGGAGTCGGGACTGCCCACCGAGTCCGACATCAACGTCGTCACCACGCTGCTCGCCCAGGTGCGCACCGCCATCGAGGTCTACTCCGGCGTCGGCAGGCGCGAGGGCTACCGCGACCGCTGGGCCGCCGCCGCCCTGGGCCTGCTGGCCGGCGCCGACCCCGGCAGCGACCTCCAGCTCAGCTTCGCCCGGGCGTACGCCGCCGCCGCGCGGACCCCGGAGCACGCCGCCGTCGTCCGCGGGTGGCTGTCCGGCGACGCTCCCGTGGGGCTGTCGGTCGACACCGACCTGCGCTGGACCCTGCTCCAGCGGCTCGTCGCGCTCGGCGCGGCCGACCCCGAGGAGATCGAGACCGAGCTGGTGCGCGACGACACCGCGACCGGCCGGCGCCAGGCCGCCACGGCCCGCGCCGCCGTCCCGACCCGGGAGGCCAAGGAGGAGGCGTTCGCCGCCGCCGTCGACAGCGACGAGCTGCCCAACGCGATGCTGCTCGCCACCGTCGCCGGGTTCAGCCAGTCCGACCACCGCGAGCTCCTGCGCGGCTTCGTGGACCGGTACTTCGACGCCGTGCCGCGCGTGTGGGAGACCCGGACCAACGAGACGGCGCAGACGATCGTGCTCGGGCTCTACCCGGCCTTCCTGGTGGAGCCCGCGACGCTCGAGCTCACCGACCGCTTCCTGGCCCGCGACGACGTGCCCCCGGGGGCGCGCCGCCTCGTGCGCGAGGGGCGCGACGGCGTGGAGCGTGCCCTGCGCTGCCAGGCGCTGGACTCCTGAGAGTTCCGCCCGCGACTGCGCGCCGCGGGCGGGCCGCCAGGCCGGTCAGGCCCGGTCGAGGTGCAGCACGCGCTGACGACGGCCGTGGTCGGCGATCACCTGGAGACCGTTGACCAGGCCGCCCACCAGGTCGCCCGCGGTGAACGACGACGTCATGGCGAGCGCGGCCAGGCCGCACGAGCGGTCGCTGAGCTGGGACGCGGCCCGGGTGCCGGTGACGATCTCGAGCGCGCGCGCACCGGGGTCGACGGCCACCACCACGGTGTCGGCCGCCGCCGTCCCCTCGGCGACGAGCAGCGCCTCGGCGCCGGCCCGGCCGTCGGCCAGCGGGCCGAGGTGCAGGCGGATCCGCAGGCCGGTCGCGGCCTCGGTCGCGACGATGGACTGCTGGAGGCGGGCCCGCTGCGCGGCGGAGAGCGCCTCACCAGGTGGCACTGGTGCCCCCGGTCTCGTCGGACTCGGCGTCGGTCTCCCGGCCGGCCGACGCGATGGCCGCGCGGTCGGCCTCGCCCTCGCCGCCCATGACCACCGGCGTGCCGCTCCACGCGTCGCCGGAGTCGGTGCGTCCCGACCGCGTCCACGACGGCGCGGAGACCAGCAGGTAGATGAGCGCGATCACGAGCAGGGGGATCCCGCCGAAGACCAGCACCGCCTGCCCCGCCGACATCGCGCCGTCCGAGGCGGTGTTCGAGGAGTCGGCGGCCGACGCGGGCCCCGCGAGCGCCAGCGTGACGAGGGCTGCGACGCCGGTGACGGTCAGGGCTCGGGTGCTCGCGCGTGGTCGCATGTCCGCGATCCTACGGCGCGGCCCCGGCGCCGGTCCGCGCAGGCGGGCGGCACCGCGCGAACTCTCAGCCGGAGACGGCCGAGACGAGCCGGCGCAGGAGCGGGATCGTCGGCAGGTCGTCGAGGAGCACGGGCTTGCCGGTGGCGTCGGTGAGCGGCACGCGCCAGTTGGGGTACTCCTGGTCGGTGCCCGGCTGGTTCTGCGCCCGGCGGTCGCCCACCGCGTCCGCGAGCGACACGCCCAGCAGCCGCGACGGGGTCATCGCGAGGTAGCGGTGCAGCGCCTCGACGACGTCATCCGTGCTCGCGCCCTCGCGCAGCAGACCGGCGCCGCGCAGCGCGTCCATCCACCGCGCGAGGTCGCGCTTGTGGTCGGTCAGCTCCTCGTCGTAGGTGGTCGCGAGCAGCCCGAGCTCGTGGCGGAGGCGCACGTGCTCGCCGTCGAGGAAGCCGGCGGTGGGCGGCAGGTCGTGCGTCGTGACGCTCGCGAGAGTGAGCTCGCGCCAGCGCTCCGGGGGCAGCGGGCCGCCGTCGTGGTCGGCCTCGAACCAGAGGATCGACGTGCCGAGGATGCCGCGGTCGCGCAGGAACTCCTGCACCCACGCCTCCACGGTGCCGAGGTCCTCGCCGATGACCACTGCCCCGGCGCGCTGCGCCTCGAGCGCGAGGATGCCCACCAGGGCGTCGTGGTCGTAGCGCACGTAGGTGCCTTTGTCCGCGCGCATGCCGCGCGGGATCCACCACAGCCGGAACAGCCCCAGGACGTGGTCGATGCGGATGCCGCCCGCGTGCCGCAGCACGGTCCGCAGCATGTCGCGGTAGGGGATGAACGCCTGCTCGGCCAGCGCGTCGGGCCGCCACGGCGGCTGGGACCAGTCCTGGCCGATCTGGTTGTACATGTCCGGCGGCGCCCCGACCGCGACGTCGGCGGCCAGCACGTCGCGCAACGCCCACGCGTCGGCGCCCTCGGGGTGCACGCCGACGGCGAGGTCGTGCATGACGCCGATCGCCATGCCGGACTCGCGGGCCGTCTCCTGCGCGGCGGCGAGCTGCTCGTCGAGGACCCACTGGAGCCACTGGTGGAACTCCACGCGGTCGGCCAGCTCGACCCGCGCCTTCTCCGCCGCCGGCCCGTGCGCGTCGGCCAGCTCCTCCGGCCACGCGGCCGGCTCGCCGTGCTCGTCCCCGAGGGCGCACCACAGGGCGAAGTCCGCCAGGCCCTGGCCCTCGCGCCGCACGAAGGCGTCGTAGGCGGCCTGTCGGCCCGGCGTGCGCGGCACGAGACGGACCAGCTCGAGCGCCGCCCTCTTGGCCGCCCACACCGGGTCGCGCTCGAGGAGGTCGGCCGTGGTGTCGGCCGGGCGCACCGTCGCCGCGAGCTCGGCCACCCGTTCGCGGCCGGGCTCGGGCAGGTAGGCGTACTCGGGCACGTCCTCGACCCGCAGGTAGACAGGGTTGGCGAAGCGGCGCGTGACCGGCAGGTAGGGCGAAGGGGCCATCGGGGGGACGGGCGAGGCCGCGTGCAGCGGGTTGACGAGGAGGAAGTCGGCGCCGAGCTCGCGCCCCGTCCACGAGCACAGGTCGGCGAGGTCGGCGACGTCGCCGAGCCCCCACGACCGGCTCGACCGCACCGAGTAAAGTTGGGCCGCGAAGCCCCACCCGCGGTGGGACCGCAGCGCCTCCGGCAGCTCGAGCCCGCGCGGGGTGACCACGAGCACGGTCTCGGCACGCGAGGTGCTGCCGTCGTCCGCGGCGAGCTCGGCGTGCAAGCGGTGCCAGCCGGTCGGCAGGTCGGTGGGCAGCGCGAAGGTGGCCTCGCCCACGAGCCGGCCGTCGACCTCGACCGGCTCCACCCAGCGGTCGACCTGCACCACGTCGGAGCGGGTGCCGCCATCCTCGAGCTCGACGTGCAGGCGGGCGGCGTCCCCGTGCGGCAGGTGCACCCAGCACTGCGCGGGGTCGCCCTGCCGCGCCACGAACACCGGCGGAAGTGTCCTGCGCCAGTCGCGCATCCGGCGCTCGGCCAGGGCCGCGGCGATGGATGCCGGCGTCGTCGCGTCCACGCCGAGCGCGGCCAGCACGGCGACCACCGTCTCCTCGCCGACGACCTGGTGGGCACCGGCCTGGTCCCAGAACTCGGTCGCGACGCCGTACGCCGCCGCGAGCGCGGCGAGATCACTGCTCACCGGGTCATCTTGGCGGCAACCGGGGGGCGTGACCACCCTCGCGTCCGCCCGATGTAACCGCTGTCAGGAGCCCGGGTGGCCGGGCACCGGCCCCCGGCGGTCCGGGACGGCGTCCTCGCCCGCCTAGGGTGTCGCCGTGCCGACCTACCCCGACGCCCCCCGGCTCGACCTGGCCGACGACTACGCCGGCGTGAGCGTGCCGGACCCCTACCGCTACCTCGAGGACCCCGACGACGAGCGCACCCGGGCCTGGGCGGCGGCGCAGCGCGAGCTGCTGGAGGAGGAGCGGGCCGGCTGGACCTCGCGCGAGCGGTTCCGCGAGCGGCTCACGGCGCTCACCGGCGCCGGCGTGGTCTCGCCGCCCTACTTCCGCCGCGACCGCACCTTCTTCATGCGCCGCGAGGGCGACCAGCAGTTCGCGGTGCTGTGGACCGTCGACCCGGACGGCTCCGAGCGGGTGCTCCTCGACCCCATGGAGCTGGACCCCAACGGCCTGACCACCCTGGACCACTGGCAGCCGAGCAAGGAGGGCGACCTGCTCGCCTACCAGCTCTCGGAGGGCGGCACGGAGGAGTCCGTGCTGCGCGTCATGGACGTCGCGACCGGGGAGGTCGTGGACGGGCCGATCGACCGCACCCGCTACTCCCCCGTGGCCTGGCTGCCGGGCGGCGAGGCCTACTACTACGTGCGCCGGCTCGCCCCCGAGCTGCTGCCCGCGGACGAGCGGCAGTTCCACCGCCGCGTGTACCTGCACCGGCTGGGCACCGACCCGGCCGACGACGTCGAGATCTTCGGCGCCGGCCGCGCCGTCACGAGCTACTTCGGCGTCAGCGTGAGCGTGGACGGGCGCTGGCTGCAGGTCACCGGGCAGGAGGGCACGGAGCCGCGCAACGACCTGTGGCTCGCCGACCTCACGACCTCGCCCGCCGAGGCGCCGCAGCTGGTCGAGGTGCAGGTCGACGTCGACGCCAACGTCTCGTTCCACATCGGCCGCGACGGGCTGGCCTACGTCGGCACCGACCGCGACGCGCCGCGCGGCCGGATCGCCGTCGTGGACCCCACCACCCCGACCGCCGAGCACTGGGTCGACCTCGTGCCGGAGGACGACGAGGCGGTGATCGAGGACCTCGCCATCGCCGACGGCGATGATCTGGACGCGCCGCTTATGCTCGTCGCCCGCACCCGCCACGCCGTGGGCGAGCTGACGGTGCACGACCTCGCGACCGGCGAGCTGCGCGCGACCGTGCCCCTGCCGAGCGTCGGGACGCTGGGCGGGCTGGTGGAGCGCCCGGACGGCGGCCCGGTGGTGTGGTTCGTGCACACCGACCACACCACGCAGCCCCACGTCTACGCCTACGACGCCCGCACCGGCGAGGTGACGCTGTACGCCTCGCCGCCCGGCACGGTGGAGGTGCCGCGCATCTCGGCCAGGCAGGTGGCGTTCACCTCCGCCGACGGCACCACGGTGCGCATGTTCGTGCTGTCGCCGGCCGAGGAGCCCGACCGGCCCAGGCCCACGATCCTCTACGGGTACGGCGGCTTCGGGATCTCGATGGCCCCGGGCTACTCCGCCACCGCGCTCGCCTGGGTCGAGGCGGGCGGCGTCTACGCCGTGGCCTGCCTGCGCGGCGGCGGGGAGGAGGGCGAGGACTGGCACCGCGCCGGCATGCTCGCCCACAAGCAGAACGTGTTCGACGACTTCCACGCCGCGGCGGAGTGGCTCGTGGCGGGCGGGTGGACCACGCCGGAGCAGCTGGCGATCAACGGGGGCAGCAACGGCGGCCTGCTCGTCGGCGCCGCGCTCACCCAGCGCCCGGAGCTCTACGGCACCGTGGTGTGCGCCGCCCCGCTGCTGGACATGGTCCGGTACGTCACCTCGGAGCTCGGCCGCACCTGGACCGTCGAGTACGGCGACCCGGCGGACCCGGAGGAGCTGGGCTGGCTGCTGGGCTACTCGCCGTACCACCACGTGCGGGAGGACACGGCGTACCCGGCGACGCTGTTCATGGTCTTCGACAACGACACCCGGACCGACCCGATGCACGGGCGCAAGATGTGCGCGGCCGTCCAGCACGCCACGTCCTCCACCCGGCCGGTGCTCATCATGCAGCAGGCCGACGTGGGGCACGGCACCCGCTCGCGCGACCGGGCGATCGACGAGGCCGCGGACATGCTCGCCTTCACGGCGCGCTGGACCGGCCTGGACGCCGGGTAGTCTCCGGCCGTGGTGCACACGCTCGTCCTGGCCGGTGCGGCCGAGCCCACCTGGTGGCAGACCGCGCTGGCCAACGTGACCGTCTACGGCGTCGCCGTGGTGCTCACCATCGCCGTCTCCGTGCTCATCTGGTGGCTGCTCATCCGCCTGATCCGCCGGGTGACCGACAACGCGAAGCAGAAGCTCAAGCAGGAGCGGCCCGGCCAGATCCGCAGCGCCGAGCACACGGCCGAGCTCACCGACGTGCTGATGTCGGCCCGCCGCGAGCAGCGGGCCGAGGCGCTCGGGCAGCTGCTGCGCAGCATCACGACGTTCACCATCGCCAGCCTCGCCGTGCTCATGCTGCTCACGGAGCTCGGCGTCGACCTCACGCCGATCCTGGCCAGCGCCGGGGTGCTCGGCGTGGCGCTCGGCTTCGGCGCCCAGACCATGGTGAAGGACTTCCTCTCGGGCATCTTCCTCGTGCTGGAGGACCAGTTCGGCGTGGGCGACTTCGTCGACCTCGGCCCGGCGACCGGCGTCGTCGAGGAGGTGACGCTGCGGGTCACGCGGCTGCGCGACCTCAGCGGCGTCGTCTGGTACGTCCGCAACGGCGAGGTGCTGCGCGTCGGCAACCGGTCCCAGGGCTGGACCCTGGCCATCGTCGACGTCCCGATCGCCTACAACGAGGACCTCGACCGGGTCCGCCGCATCGTCGAGCAGGTCGGGGCGGCGATGGACGCCGATCCCGCCTACGACACGATCCTGTTCGGCACCCCGGCCTTCGCCGGCGTCGAGAGCGTGAGCGGCGACGCGGTGTTCATCCGCGTGACCGCCAAGGCGGCACCGGACCAGCAGCTGTCCGCGGCCCGCGCGCTGCGCGAGCGGCTCAAGCTCGCCTTCGACGAGGCCGGCGTGCGCGTGCCCGTCCTCGTGCGGCAGAACCTGCCCGGCACCCCGCCGGGCGCCCCCGGCAGCGGTCCGTCCGGCCCGCGCATCTGAACCGGCCCCGGCAGGCGGGCCGGGGCGAACGACAGGAGACTGTGCGGGTGCGCTGCCTCGTGACCGGTGCGACCGGGTACATCGGCGGTCGGCTCGTGCCCGAGCTCCTGCGTGCGGGGCACGAGGTGCGCGTGCTCGCCCGTCACGCCGAGCGGCTCGCCGACCGGCCGTGGCTGGACGACGTCGAGGTCGTCGAGGGCGACGCGTCCGACCCCGACGTCGTGCGCCGCGCCCTCGCCGGGGTCGACGTCGCGTACTACCTCATGCACTCGCTCCAGGCGGGCGACGGATTCCACGAGCTCGAGGTGCGCATCGCGCGGCTGTTCGCCTCGGCGGCGGCCGAGGCCGGCGTCGGGCGCATCGTCTACCTCGGCGCGCTGCAGCCGGACGTTCCCCCCGACGAGCTCAGCGAGCACGTGCGCAGCCGCAGCGAGGTCAGCCGCATCCTCCAGGCCGGCGCGGTGCCCACGGTCGAGCTGCGCGCCGCGGTGATCATCGGAAGCGGGTCGGCCAGCTTCGAGATGGTGCGCTATCTCACCGAGCGGCTGCCCGTGATGGTGACGCCGGCGTGGGTGCGCACCGCGACGCAGCCCATCGCCGTGCGCGATGTCCTCTACTACCTCGTGCGCTGCGCGGAACTGCCCGCCGGCCTGCACCGCGTGTTCGAGATCGGCGGCCCCGACGTCATGACCTACGAGGGCATGATGCACGGCTACGCGCGCGCCGCCCGGCTGCGGCGCAGGCTCGTGCTGCGCATGCCGCTCGGCACCCCGCGGCTCTCGACGTTCTGGGTCGCGTTCATCACCCCGGTGCCGAGGGCGGTCGCCAGGCCGCTCGTGGAGAGCGTGACCATGCGCACGGTGTGCCGCGACCACGACATCGCGCAGTACATCCCGGACCCGCCGCAGGGGCTCGTGCCCTACGAGCGGGCCGTGACGCTCGCCCTCGCCAAGGTGCGCGAGGCGGACGTGAGCACGGCGTGGTCGAGCTCGAGCCTGCCCGGCGCCCCGAGCGACCCGCTGCCGTCGGACCCGCAGTGGGCCGGCGGCTCGCTCTACACCGACACGCGCGAGGCGGTGGTGCACGCCGAGCCGGAGGCGCTCTGGAAGGTGGTCGAGGGGCTCGGCGGCGACCGCGGCTACTACTCGTTCCCGCTGGCCTGGGAGGTCCGCGGCTGGATCGACCGCCTCTCCGGCGGCGTCGGCCTGGCGCGCGGCCGGCGCGACCCGGACCGGCTGCGCGTGGGCGACCCGCTGGACTTCTGGCGGGTCGAGGAGCGGGTGCCGGGCGAGCTGCTGCGGCTGCGCGGCGAGTTCCGGATGCCCGGGCTGGCCTGGCTCGAGCTGCGCATCGCCGACGCCGGCACCAGCGGCGGACGGCCGGTGTGCGTGTACTCCCAGCGGGCGCTGTTCCACCCCCGCGGCCTGGCCGGGCACGCGTACTGGACGGCGATGCTGCCGTTCCACGGGATCATCTTCGGGTCGATGCTGCGCAACATCCGCGCCCGGGCCGAGTCCGCACCCGAGCCGGAGTCGCCGTCCGTGCAGCGCCGGGCCTCCTGAGCCTGACGCCGCCGACGCCCCGTGGCCGGCGCGTTCGCGGCGACGGGCACAATGGCGGCCATGCCCGAGCAGGACCCCACGCCGTACGACGCCATGGGCGGGGCCGCGTTCTTCGACGCGCTCGTCCGCCGCTTCTACGAGGGCGTGGCCGACGACCCGGTGCTGCGGCCGATGTACCCGGACGACGACCTCGCCCCGGCCGAGCGCCGGCTGAGGCTCTTCCTCACGCAGTACTGGGGCGGCCCCACCACCTACGGCGACGAGCGCGGTCACCCGCGCCTGCGCATGCGCCACGCGCCGTTCCCGGTGGACGACACGGCTCGCGACCACTGGCTCGCGCACATGCGCGCCGCCCTCGATGCCACGATGGCCGAGCAGGGCCTCGACCCGGCGTGGGAGCAGCAGCTGTGGCGCTACCTCGTCGGGGCGGCCATCGCCATGGTCAACACGGAGAGCCCCGCCCAGACCGGCCCCGCGCAGTCCGACCCCGCCCCGATCGCCGACGTCCAGGAGCGCCGATGACCACCGCCGACATCCCGGTCCGCGAGGGGAACGCCGGCGTCCCGCCGCGCGAGGTGCGCGACTGGTGGCGCGACGCGGTCGTCTACCAGATCTACCCGCGGTCGTTCATGGACTCCGACGGCGACGGCATCGGCGACCTGCCGGGCATCCGGTCGCGGCTGCCCTACCTGCGCGAGCTCGGCGTCGACGCGATCTGGCTCTCGCCGTTCTACCCCTCGCCGCTGCTCGACGGCGGCTACGACGTCGCCGACCCGCGCGACGTCGACCCGCGCCTCGGCACGGTGGAGGACCTGCGCGGCATCGTCGAGGACGCGCACGAGCTGGGCCTGCGGGTGTTCGTCGACGTCGTGCCCAACCACTTCTCGTGGGACCACCCCTGGTTCCGCCAGGCGCTGCAGACCGAGCCCGGCTCGCCGGAGTGGGCCCGGTTCCACGTGCTGCGCGGCCGCGGCGACGACGGCGAGCTGCCGCCGAACAACTGGCCGAGCGCCTTCGGCGGCCCGGCGTGGTCGCAGGTGCCCGGCCACCCCGGCTGGTGGTACCTGCACCTGTTCGACTCCTCGCAGCCCGACGTCAACTGGTCCAACCCCGAGGTCGTCGCCGACTACGACGCCACCCTGCGGTTCTGGTTCGACCTCGGGGTCGACGGCTTCCGCATCGACGTCGCCCACTCGCTGGTGAAGGCCGAGGGCTACCCGGACGGGCCCGAGCCCGACCTCACGCAGGTGATGGCGGGCAACGAGCAGGGGCCCGCCTGGGACCAGCCCGGCGTGCACGAGGTCTGGCGGTCGTGGCGCCGGCTGGCCGACTCCTACGACCCGCCGCGGGTGTTCGTCGGCGAGGCGTGGGTGCGCAGCGTGGAGCGGCAGGCGGCATACACCCGCCCCGACGAGCTGCACACCACGTTCAACTTCCACTTCCTCAAGGTGTGGTGGGACGCCGAGCGCATCCGGGAGGTGGTCGGCACCTCGCTGCTCACCTCCGCCGCGGTGGGCGCGCCGCCCACCTGGGTGCTGTCCAACCACGACGTGTGGCGGCCGGTGACCCGCTTCGCCCCGGTGCGCCACGACCAGACGCACGACCTCGAGACCGGGCGGCGCCGGGCCCTCGCGCTGTCGCTGCTCTCGCTCGCGCTGCCCGGCTCGGCGTACCTCTACCAGGGCGAGGAGCTCGGGCTCCCCGAGGTGCTCGACCTGCCCGACGACGCGCGCCAGGACCCGTCGTTCTTCCGCACCGCCGGTGCCGTCAAGGGCCGCGACGGCTGCCGCGTGCCCCTGCCCTGGACGCCGGACGACCCGGCGTACGGGTTCTCGACCGGCCGGCCGTGGCTGCCGCAGCCCGACGACTGGGCCGGCCTCAGCGTGGCGGCGCAGGAGGCCGACCCGCACTCGACGCTGGCGCTCTACCGCCAGGCGCTGCGGGTGCGCCGCGAGAGCCCGGCGCTCGGCGACGGCGAGCTCGTGTGGGTCGACAGCGGGGCGCCCGACGTGCTCGCGATGGAGCGGCCCGGCGACCGGCCGGTCGTGGCCCTGCTCAACGCCGGCGCCGAGCCGCGCGCGGTGGGCATCGACGGCGAGGTGCTCGTCGCCACGCGCGAGGTGACCCGCGACGCCTCCGGCCGGCTCGTGATCGCCCCGGACAGCTGCGCCTGGGTCGCCCGGCGCTGAGCGCCGTCGCCGGCACGCCCGGGCCGGGAGGCGGCGTCCGGTGGTGGTCGTCGTCGACGGCGGGCACCCGCAACCGTGCTACCGTCCATGCAGGTTGTCACAGCTGCTCCTCGAACGTCCGTCGGACGCCCGCGGATCGACTCCGCCCGGCGTCGTCGCTCTCTCGCTGATCCCCACGCGATGGAGGGCACCCGAGCGGCAACCGGCAGAGGCGACGTACGCCTCCGCATCGGTGCTACCGAAGAGGAACAGTCATGGTCAACGGCACAGTCAAGTGGTTCAACAGCGAGAAGGGCTTCGGCTTCATCGCGCCGGAGGACGGGAGCGCCGACGTGTTCGTGCACTTCTCGGCCATCGCGTCGTCGGGCTACCGCTCGCTCGAGGAGAACCAGAAGGTCACGTTCGACATCACGCAGGGCCAGAAGGGCCCGCAGGCGGAGAACGTCACGCCTCTCTAGGCGACTCGTACACCAGGCGGCCCGGCCGCCCACCACGTGGACCGCTCCCTCGGGGGCGGTCCACGTCGTCGTCGGGGCCCCCGCGCCGGCCCCGGCCGGCCGGCGAGCGGTTCAGGGGCACGAGCGAGGTCGCGCGGGGGGACGCGGACCGCTGGTCGTCGCGACGCCGTGCGCGGCAGTCACCTGCTCGGCGCCCGCGTGAGGTCCTTGCGCAGGAACACCAGCCAGGCGGCGAGGTCCGGGGGCAGCTCGTGGGCCGGCTCGGCCGGCTCGAAGCCGAGGCTGCGGTAGAGCCCGAGCGCCTCCACCTGGCGCACGCTGGTGTCGAGCCACATGCTCCGGTAGCCCGCTGCCCGCGCCTCGTCGACCACGCGCTCGGCCAGGGCCCGGCCGACACCGAGGCCGTGGAACCGCGGGAGCACGAACATCCGCTTCATCTCGCAGTCGTGCTCGCCCAGCGACTTGAGCGCCACGCACCCCGCGGCGCCGCCGTCGACCAGCGCCAGCAGAAGCCTGCCCTCGGGGCGCGCGTAGGCACCGGGGAGGCCGGCCAGCTCGGCCTCGAGCGCTCCGGTGTCGAAGTAGGCGTCGACCAGCGCGCGGTCCTCCACGTGCCGCTCCCGGTGCCAGGAGACGAAGGCCCGGACGAGGGTGCGCACGTCGTCGAGCCGGCCGGGGGTGGTCGCCTCCACGACGACGGTCCCCAGGCCCTCCGACGGGGCCTGGCCGCTGACGTCCACGCCCGCATGGTGCCGCACACCGCGGTCCGCCGGGGCGGCGTTCGGGCGGGTCAGGCCGGCTCGAGCACGCGCGGCGCCACGCCGAGCGCGGCGGTGCGCCGCCGGCTGAGCTCGACGAGGCTCACCACGGCGTTCGTCGAGAGCGCCATGAGCGCGCTCACGACGACAGGGACGTCCGTGGTGAGCAGGGCGAAGCTCAGCCAGCACAGCTGGGAGCCGACCTTGAGCGCGTTCGACGTGAGCGAGAGCGCGGAGGGGCCCATGCCGCGGCGCAGCCACACGGTCTCGATCACCTGCGGCCACATGCCGACCAGCCCCAGGCCGAAGGCGAGGAAGCCCACCAGCTCGGCCGGCAGGTGGGTGGACACGGCGACCGCCGTCGTGACGCCGGCGAGCAGGGCCACCGCCCGCGTGCGCCGCGGCCAGGCCGCGGGCACGAGCAGCACGATGGTGACGGCCCCGCTGATCAGCAGCACGTTGCCCGGGATCTGGGGCAGCGACCCGGTCCGGACGCCGTAGGTCAGCCACGTCGAGCACGCCACGGCGGTCATCGCCCACGCCCACGGCGAGACGCCCGGCATGCTGGGGTGACGGACGATGCGCACGATCTGCGGCACCACCATGGCGACGCCGATCGCGGAACCGAGGTAGGCGAGCAGGAGGGCGACGGTGTGGAGGGTCACGGGCGGGCTTCCGGCGAGGGGCGGGTTCGTCGGCGGACGACCCTCTGTATGGATACAGTCTGGAACGATACAAGATGGTTGAAGGCTGAGCAATCGAGGGGGTCGGCATGACCGCCACCGGCTCGGGCGGCCCCTCGGCGGGCGCGGGCGGGCCCGACGAGGACCGCCTGCCCGAGCGGCCGACGCTCGACACCGTCGCGCGCGCCGCCGGCGTCTCGCGCATGACCGTGTCCAACGCCTACAACCGGCCCGACCAGCTCTCCGCGGCGACCCGCGAGCGGGTGCTGGCCGTCGCAGAGCAGCTCGGGTACGCCGGCCCCGACCCCGCGGGCCGGTCGCTGCGCCGCGGGCGCGCGGGCACGATCGGCGTGATCCTCACCGAGAGCCTGTCCTACGCCTTCACCGACCCGGGCCTGGTGTCGTTCCTGCTCGGCGTGGCCGACGAGATGTCCGCCGCCGGCCAGGCCCTCCTGCTCGTCCCGGCCGACGCGGACGACGACGGCGCGCTGGTCCGCAACGCGATCGTGGACGGCTTCATCCTCTGCTCGATCCACGACGACGACCCCGCGGTGGCGGCCGTCCGCTCCCGCCGCCTCCCCTACGTCGCGTCCGGCTCCCCCCGTCACCCGCCGGCGCCGTACGTCGGCATCGACAACCGGCGCGCGGCCGGTCTCGCCGCGCAGCACCTGGTGGACCTCGGCCACCGGCGGATCGGCGTCGTCGGGCTGCCGCCGGACATGCCGGTCGAGCCCTCGGCGCGGGTGGTGCGCACCCGGCAGGGCTTCGCCGAGCGCGTGACCGGGTTCGCCGACGTCGTCTCCGCGGCGGACGGCGGCCCGGGGGTGGTGACCGTCGAGCTGGCCGCGAGCAACTCGGTCGACGCGGGCGCCGCGGCGGCGGCGGCCCTGCTGGCCTCGCGACCGCGGCCCACCGCTGTCTTCGCCGTGAGCGACGTGCTCGCCCTCGGGGTGCTGCGCGCGGCCGCGGAGTCCGGCGTCGCGGTGCCGCAGCAGCTCTCGGTGGTGGGCTTCGACGACATCGCCGAGGCGGCCCGGGCCCGGCCGCCGCTGACCACCGTCGCCCAGGACTTGCGCGAGCAGGGACGGCGGGCCGCCCGCATGACGCTCGACCTCGTCGAGGGCCGCACCGTGCGCTCCTCGGGCCGCACCCCGCACCTCGTGGTCCGGGAGAGCACGGCGCGCGCGCCGCGGCGGCGCGGAGCGGCGGCGGCGCCTCCCCCCTGACGCGCCGGGAAGTTAGTTTGCTCAAGACAACTAAATGCCGGAGGATGGCGGCCATGACGGAGACCGCCGACCCCCGGACCGGCTTCGGACGGGTGCACCGCGACCACCCGCGCTACAAGTGGGTCGCCCTGTCGAACACCACGCTCGGCATGACGATGGCCACGATCAACGCCTCGATCGTGCTCATCTCGCTGCCGGCCATCTTCCGGGGCATCGACCTCAACCCCCTCGACGCCGCCAACGTCAGCTACCTGCTCTGGATGCTGCTGGGCTTCCTGCTCGTCACCGCGGCCCTCGTCGTCACGTTCGGACGGCTCGGCGACATGTACGGCCGGGTGCGGATCTACAACCTCGGCTTCCTCGTCTTCGCCCTGTCGTCGATCGCGCTCTCACTGGTCCCCTGGGTCGGCGAGGCCGGCGCTCTGTGGCTCATCGGGTGGCGGGCGGTGCAGGCCGTCGGCGCCGCGATGGTCATGGCCAACGCGACCGCGATCCTCACCGACGCCTTCCCGCTGCACCAGCGCGGCACGGCGCTGGGGATCAACCAGGTGGCGGCGATCGCCGGCTCGTTCCTCGGCCTCGTGCTGGGCGGCCTGCTCTCCGAGTGGCACTGGCGCGCCGTGTTCTGGGTGAGCGTGCCCTTCGGCGTCGCCGGGGCGATCTGGTCCTACCTCTCGCTGCACGAGGTGGGCCAGAAGCACAAGGGCCGCCTGGACGTGCCGGGCAACGTCACCTTCGCGCTCGGGCTCGGCCTGCTCATCGCGGGGGTCACGTACGGGCTGCAGCCCTACGGCGGCGCGACGATGGGCTGGACCAACCCGTGGGTGCTCGCCTCGCTGCTCGGCGGGATCGCGCTGCTCGGCGTGTTCGTGCTGGTGGAGTCCCGCGCCGAGGACCCGATGTTCCGGCTGTCGCTGTTCGGCATCCGGGCCTTCTCGCTCGGCAACCTGGCGGGCCTGCTGGCGTCCATCTCCCGCGGCGGCCTGCAGTTCATCCTCATCATCTGGCTCCAGGGCATCTGGCTGCCCCGGCGCGGCTACTCCTACGAGAGCACGCCGCTGTGGGCGAGCATCTTCCTGCTCCCGCTCACGATCGGCTTCCTCGCGGCCGGCCCGCTCTCGGGGTACCTCAGCGACCGCTACGGCGCGCGGCGCTTCGCCGTGGGCGGCGCCCTGCTCAGCGCCGCGTCGTTCGTGGGCCTGATGGTGCTGCCGGTCGACTTCGCCTACGGCGCGTTCGCCTTCCTCATCTTCCTCCAGGGCGTGGGCAGCGGGATGTTCAGCTCGCCCAACGCCTCGGTGGTGATGAACTCCGTGCCGGCCGCGCAGCGCGGCGTGGCCTCCGGGATGCGCATGACCTTCTTCAACTCCGGGTCGGCGCTCTCGATCGGCGTCTTCTTCTCGCTCATGGTCGTCGGCCTGGCCGCACGGCTGCCCGAGACCCTGTCGAACGGGCTCACCGCGCAGGGCGTGCCGAGCGACGTCGCCGGCTCGCTGGCCTCGCTGCCCCCGGTGGGGATCCTGTTCGCGGCGTTCCTCGGCATCAACCCGATCGCGTCGCTGCTCGCGCCCACGGGCCTGCTCGACTCGCTGCCGGCCGGCAACGTGGCCACGCTGACCGGCAACGACTTCTTCCCCGGCCTGATCTCCGACCCGTTCCGGGCCGGGCTCGTGCTCGTGTTCGCGATCGCCGGGCTCATGATGGTGGTGGCTGCGATCGCCTCCTGGTACGCCGGCAAGGCGCCCGGCGACCAGCGGTCGCAGCCGGACGCCGGCGAGCGGCTCGGCGAGGAGCCCGACACCTACGCCCCGGTCGAGGGCGAGCCGGCGGACGAGCACGTCGGCCGCGTGGGAGCAGCGCTCGGCTTCCCGGCAGGCCCCCGTTCGACGGGCACCGCGGCGCCGCGCACCGCCCTCCCCGAGGAGGCGTGATGGCCGCGGCCGGCACCCGCGCCCGCTCCGGCGCGCTCGCGCCCGAGGAGTCCGAGCGGCTCGGCGAGTGCCTCGCGCGGCTCAACCGCACCCTGCGCCGCGAGGTGGCGCTGCCGCTGGGCAGCAGCGCGATCCAGGCCCTCGGCACCCTGCACGACGCCGGCCGCCTCGGGCTCGGCGACCTCGCCCGGCACGAGGGCGTGACGCCGGCGACCCTGTCGCGCGTCGTCGCGCTCCTGGAGGAGGAGGGCTACGCCGTGCGCACGACCGACGAGCGCGACCGCCGGGCTGCCTTCCTCGAGATCACCGACGCGGGCCGCGAGGTGGTGGCGCGCATCCGGCGCGACCGCGCCCGGGTGCTCGACGCGCGGGCCGGGGGCCTCACCCCGCAGCAGGCCGCGGCCGTGCGCGCTGCGCTCGACGCGCTGGAGGCGCTCGCCGACGCCTGACCGGTGCGCCGCTCGGTCAGCGCACGACCGACAGCCGCACCGGGCCGGCGCTGCTGCGGACGAACACCTGCCCCGCCGGGGTGGTGAAGCGCTTCCACCCGGGAGCGGTGCCGGTCTCGATGCGCGCACCGGGATGGGTGAGGAAGCCGACCAGGCGCGCCGCGTGCAGCGCCCGCATGGGGATCCCGCCCCAGCCGGGGGCGTCCCAGGTCGCCTCGGCGAGCAGCTCGGCCTGGAACGAGCCGGTGGCGGGGACCGACGCGCGGAACCGAGCGACCGCCTCGTCGACCCGGGGGACGACGTCGCCCGCGATGCCCTTCTCCCCCGGCGACCACGGCGAGCGCGGCGGCAGCACCGCCAGCGACGCGGACCCCGTGACGGCGTCGGGCAGCACGAGGTCGGCCTCGGGCGGCACGCGCGCGACGTCGCCGACGACGTCGCGCAGCCGGCCCGCGGACACCGTGGTGTCGACGGTCTCCTCGACCGGCACGGCCAGCGGGAGCGCCACGAGCACGAGCACGTCGAGCGGGCAGGGCGCGAAGACGCCGACCACCCCGCCGCGGGCTTGGACGCGGACCGCGGCGCGCTCGTCCCAGCCCACGATGCGGCCCAGGAAGGCCGCGAGGTGCAGCAGCTCGTCCTTGCGCAGCCGGAGCGTGGTGGGCACGGGCGCGCGCCTAGTCGCGGGTGAGCTTGCGGTAGGTGGCGCGGTGCGGACGCGAGGCCTCGACGCCGAGCCGCTCGACCTTGTTCTTCTCGTAGGAGTCGAAGTTGCCCTCGAACCAGAACCACCGCGACTCGCCCTCGTAGGCGAGGATGTGGGTGGCGATGCGGTCGAGGAACCAGCGGTCGTGCGAGGTGATCACCGCGCAGCCGGGGAACTCGAGCAGCGCGTTCTCCAGCGACCCGAGGGTCTCGACGTCGAGGTCGTTGGTGGGCTCGTCGAGCAGCAGCATGTTGCCGCCCTGCTTGAGGGTGAGCGCCAGGTTGAGGCGGTTGCGCTCGCCACCGGAGAGGACGCCCGCCTTCTTCTGCTGGTCCGGGCCCTTGAAGCCGAACGCCGAGACGTAGGCGCGGCTGGGCATCTCGACCTGGCCCACCTTGATCCAGTCGAGGCCGTCGGAGACGACCTCCCACACGTTCTTGCTGCCGTCGATGCCCGCACGGCTCTGGTCGACGTAGGACAGCTTCACCGTCTCGCCGACGCGGATGTCGCCGGAGTCCGGCAGCACGTCCTTGTCGTCACTGCCGCCCTCGGAGGCGGCCACGATCATCTTGAACAGCGTGGTCTTGCCGACGCCGTTGGGACCGATGACGCCCACGATCCCGTTGCGCGGCAGCGTGAACGAGAGGTCGTCCATGAGCAGGCGGTCGTCGAAGCCCTTGGTGAGGTGGCTGGCCTCGACGACGACGTTGCCCAGGCGCGGCCCCGGCGGGATCTGGATCTCGTCGAAGTCGAGCTTGCGCGTCTTCTCCGCCTCGGCGGCCATCTCCTCGTAGCGCTCGAGGCGGCTGCGGCTCTTGGTCTGGCGGGCGCGCGCGTTGGACCGCACCCACTCGAGCTCGTCGGACAGCCGCTTCTTGAGCTTGGCGTCCTTGGCCCCCTCGACCTTGAGCCGCTCCTGCTTCTTCTCCAGGTAGGTGGAGTAGTTGCCCTCGTAGGGGTAGGCGCGGCCGCGGTCGAGCTCGAGGATCCACTCGGCCACGTTGTCGAGGAAGTAGCGGTCGTGCGTGATGGCCACGACCGTGCCCGGGTAGCGCTCGAGGTGCTGCTCGAGCCACTGCACGCTCTCGGCGTCGAGGTGGTTGGTCGGCTCGTCGAGCAGCAGGAGGTCGGGCTGCTGGAGCAGCAGCTTGCACAGCGCCACGCGGCGCTTCTCGCCGCCGGACAGCACGGCGACGTCGGCGTCCGGCGGGGGGCAGTTGAGCGCGTCCATCGCCTGCTCGAGCTGGGCGTCGAGGTCCCAGGCACCGAGGTGGTCGATCTCCTCCTGGAGGGTGCCCATCTCGGCGAGGAGCGCGTCGTAGTCGGCGTCGGGGTCCGCCAGCGCCGCGGAGATCTCGTTGAACCGGTCGAGCTTCGCCTTGGTGGGGGCGACGCCCTCCTCGACGTTCTCGAGCACGGTCTTCGACTCGTCGAGCCCCGGCTCCTGCGCCAGCATCCCGACCGTGTAGCCGGGGCTGAGGATCGCGTCGCCGTTGGACGTGGTGTCGATGCCGGCCATGATCTTGAGCAGGGAGGACTTGCCCGCGCCGTTGGGTCCGACGACGCCGATCTTGGCCCCGGGCAGGAACGACAGCGTGACGTCGTCGAGGACGACCTTGTCGCCGTGCGCCTTGCGGGCCTTGCGGAGGGTGAAGATGAACTCAGCCATGGGTCCTGACCTGCGGGGACTCTCGTGCGGACCACACCACCCTATCTGCCGCTGCGGCACCCGCCCTCCGGCCGCGGGACGGGGACCGCGGACCGGGCGCGGGAGCGGTCAGCCGACCGGCTCCCGCTCCGCCTCCACCGCGCCGTCGAGCGCCGCCGAGTCCTGCGGCACGCCGGGACCGGGCCCTCGCCACGGGGTCGCCCCGGGCCCGGCACCGTCCGTCTGGTGCGGCCCCGCAGCCCCTGGGGAGCTCGGGGACCGTCCGGCCCGGTCGCCGTCGCGCTCGAGCACCGTGGCCACCTCCGAGGTCTGCGGGCCACGGGCGCGGCGCACGAAGGAGGCGGTGCCGGCACCGAGGTCGTGGCCCACGACGTCGGCGTCGAGCTCGATCTCGGAGTGGCGCTGGCCCTCGCGCTCCCACTCGTGCTGGCGCGGCCGGCCGACGACCACCACCGGCTGGCCGCCCCGGACGCTGGCCGCGACGTTCTCGCCGAGCCGGCGCCACGCGCAGACGGTGACGTAGGTGGTGCGCTCGACCCACAGCCCGGTGCGCCGGTCGCGGTAGCCGTCGTTGCACGCCAGGCGGAAGCGCGCGAGCACCCCGCCCGCGGTCTCGCGCACGGTGACGTCGCGCACGACGTTGCCGTAGAGGGTCATGGTGGACTGCGGCATCGCTCCTCCTGGCTCGCGGCGGTGGCCGGTGCGCCCCGGCACGCCGTCACCGTCGTGCGCCCTGCCGACGGCACCGGGAGCCACCGGCGCGAGCTGTGGACGACGCCGTCCGGCCCGGGGCTGTGGACCCCGGTCGACCTGGGCTGTCGGCGTAACGCGGGGTTCCCTCACCGCACGGGAGGGCGAGGCGGCACAGTGGACCGGTGACGCCCGAGGACGCCGTGCTGCTCGCCGCCGAGGCGGCGCTCGCCGACGGCGACGTGGTGACCGACCCCGACGTGATGGCCTCCTACAGCGCCGACCGCTCCACCGGCTCGCACGTCGGCTCGCCGTTCGCCGTCGCCTTCCCGCGCACCACCGAGCAGGTGTCGGCGCTGCTGTCCGCGGCCCACGAGCACCGGGTGCCCGTGGTGCCCCGCGGAGCCGGCTCCGGGCTGTCCGGCGGGTCCAACGCCGTCGACGGCTGCCTGGTCGTGTGCGTGGAGCGGATGCGGGCCGTCCTCGAGGTCGACGAGGGCAACGGGTACGTCGAGACGCAGCCCGGCGTCCTCAACCAGGAGCTGCGCGAGCACGTGGCGCGATCGGGCCTCTGGTACGCCCCGGACCCGGCGAGCAAGGACTTCTGCAGCATCGGCGGCAACGTCAACACCAACGCCGGCGGGCTGTGCTGCGTGAAGTACGGCGTCACCCGCGAGGCCGTGCTCGGGCTCGAGGTGGTGCTGGCCGACGGCCGGATCACCCGCCTCGGCCGCCGCACCGTGAAGGGGGTGGCCGGCTACGACCTGTCGGCCCTCGTCGTCGGCAGCGAGGGCACGCTCGGCGTCGTCACGATGGCGCGGCTGCGCCTGCGCCCGCTCCCGCCGCCGCCCACCACCGCCGTGGCGGTCTTCGCCGACGTCGGTGCCGCCGGCCGAGCGGTCGAGGCGGCGATGGCCGTCGCGACCCCGAGCCTGCTCGAGCTGATGGACCGCACCACCGTCGCGGCGGTGGAGGCGTTCCGCCCCATGGGCCTGGACACCTCGGCCGAGGCGCTGCTGCTGGCCCAGAGCGACCTGCCCGGGGCGGCGGGCGAGGCGGAGGCCGACCGCGTGCTCGAGGCCTGCGCGCGGGCCGGCGCGGTCGAGACGTTCCGCTCCGAGGACCCCGAGCAGGCCGACCTGCTCCTCGGCGCGCGTCGTCTGGCCATCCCGGCGCTGGAGTCGATGGGCGACTGGCTGCTCGACGACGTCTCGGTGCCGCGCCGCCGGCTGGCCGCCGCGGTCACCGCCATCGAGGAGGTGGCGCGTCGCCACGACGTACTCATCGGCACCTTCGGCCATGCCGGCGACGGCAACCTGCACCCCACGATCGTCACCCCGCGCGGCGACCACGAGGCAGCGGGCCGAGCCCTGCGGGCCTTCGACGAGATCCTCGACGTCGCCCTCGACCTCGGCGGCTCCGTCACCGGGGAGCACGGCGTCGGGCTGCTCAAGCGCAGCGCCACCACGCGCGAGCTCGACGCCACGTCGATCGACCTCCACCGGCGGGTGAAGGAGGCCTTCGACCCCCGCGGCATCCTCAACCCCGGCAAGGCGCTCCCCCACTGGTGACGCCGGGCGCCCGCGCGAGAGCACGTCGGACCCGTCGCGGACGGCACAATGTGGCTGCGGCCCCCGGGCTGCGGCGCCCGTAGCTCAACGGATAGAGCCGCCGGTTTCTACCCGGCTGGTTGGGGGTTCGAGTCCCTCCGGGCGCGCCGATGCGACGTCCCGGTCCACGACGACCAGGAGCGCCCTGGCCGTGGGCGGTGGCCGGGGCGCTCCTGGGTGGTGACATCGGTCCCGGGCCGGGGGATGGGGGTCCTGCTCCGGGACGCGGAGGACCAGTATCCGGGTGACCAGGGTCCTAGGACCCCTGCTTGACCGAATGTTGACCCTGGTGCCGGGGCGGACGACGGGGGCGCGAGCCCGCGGACGTCACCCCGAGCGGCTCCACGTGCAGGTCCCAGGCGCACGCGACGAGGTGGGCGTCGCGACGTGGCGGCTCACCGGGACATCGCGAGGAGGTCCTCGTCGGCCACCTCGAAGTCCGGCCGCAGGCCCGTGGCGTCGAGCATCACCTGCGTCGTGCGCGGCGGGTCGAGGAGCACGATGCGGCCACCCCTGGCCCGGGCGAGGTTCCGCAGCTCGATGAGCATGGCCAGGCCGTAGCCGTCCATGAACGGCACGGCGCGCAGGTCGACGCAGACCTCCCTGCGTCCCGCCTTGGCGCACGCCCTCACCACGGCCTCCATGTCGCGGCGCCGGGTGATGTCGAGATCACCTGTGAGTCGGATGATGAACGGGCTCACGGCACACCCCCGAGAACGGTCCTCCGATCCCGAGGTGGGACCGGGTCGTCGACCGGGGGCCGGGCCGAGCACTGTGTGCGCCCGAAAGGTCCGAGGGCCCCGCGCGAAGCGGGCTCCTTCGACGGTAGGCGCGGCGTCGACCGGCCGCAAGGTCGCACGACGGACGGGGCTCGAACCGGCCGCTACCCGGTGCAGCGGGGCGTGCGTGGCCTCGGGGCCGGCACCGGAAGCGGACGCGGCGGTCACTGCTGAGCCCGTCGGATCGCGGCCCGGTTGGCCGCCTGCAGCACCCAGGCGACGCCGATGCAGGCGACGAGGGCGAGGACGGCGAGGGATCCGACGACGACGAGCAGGGCGCGCACGGCCGGCACGCTAGGTGGGCCGGGTGAACGAGCGGCGACCGGGGGGCGTCCGGTCGATGACGGCTGCCCCGTGCCGTCGAACGCGCCATCCTGCGGTTTCGGGCCGCAGGACGGCATCGCGTCCTCCACCATGAGCGCGTGCCGCCCACCCTCGGGGAGACCGTCGACCCGTCGATCGTCGGGGCCACCGACATCCTCGCGCTGGCCGTGCTGCTGATCCTCGGCGTCGTGGGCGCGGCCGGCGTCTACCGCGCGATGCAGCGCCCGCGCCTCGTCCTCACCGAGGTGGCGCCCGGCACCTGGCGGGCCCGCCGGCGCGACGTGGTGCTCTACCTCGTCTCCATCCCGTTCCTCGTCACGGCCTGGGACCTGTTCCTCGTGCTCGTGCTGGTCATCGGTGCCAACACGCTCTCGGCCCGGCAGATCATGATCGTCGCGTCCGCGGTGATCGTCGCCGTGCGCGTGCTGGCCCACGTCACCCGCGAGCTCTCGCACGAGCTGGCGAAGTCCATCCCGCTCACGCTGGTGACCCTGGTGCTCATCAACGGCCAGCTCCGCAGCTCGGACTCGGTCTCCTCCGTCCTGGACGACTTCGCCCGCACGGTCGAGAGCGGACCCGCCGGCTGGCTGCTGCCCGTGGGCGACGTCGTCATCACGGCGTGCTGGTACTGGGTGGGCGTGCGGTGGCTGGCGGCGCGGGGGCGGACGGTGCCGGGCGCCGCGGGCGCCCGCGGGCGCACGAGCGCGGGGGGTCAGGAACCCGGGGTCAGCACCTCGACCCGGTCCGGGCCGTAGCGGTCGACGAGGGGCTGCAGCAGGCGGCGGGCGTCATCGCCCTCGACGACGATCCGCAGGCGCAACGACGGCTCGGAGTCGAGGAGGAACGACCATGTGCCGACCGGGTCCTGCACTCCCCCGGCGGACACGATCGTGAGCACCCGGTCGATCGGCAGCGTGAGCACGCCGCCGAGACCGGCCGCGGTGCGTCCCGCCTCGAGGCTGTACGGGTCGGAGAACACGTCGCCGGGTCGAGCCCCGCTGATCTGGGCCACGGTGACCCAACCGCCCGAGCCCTGGTGCTCCGACGCCGTCACCACGACCTCGCCGCGGGACACCGCGTGCGTGGTGGCCCGCACGCGCTCCACCAACGCGTCGACGCCCTGCGGAGGCAGGCGAGGAGTGCTCACCGTGGCGAGCAGCACCAGCACGAGGCCCACCACGCCGGCGAGCGAGAGCGCCGCGACCCCGCGCCGGCGGGCGACCCACGACGACGGGACGCGACGCAGGCCCCAGCGGACGGCGAGGGCGACCGCGGTCGGCAGCGTGACCAGCATGAGCGCGTAGACGATCTTCAGCGTGTAGTACGACTTGTCGAGGGCGACCCCCGCCGCCACGGCCTGCGCCGCGAACACCACCGCGACGAGCGCGCACGCGACCATCGGCCCGAGCAGGCCGGCGACAGCGGCCGTCCCGATCCGCCGGCGGGCGCGCACCAGGACGACGGCCACGACGGGCGCCGCGACCAGCGTCGCCCACAGCTCGAACCCCGGGATGCCGCCGCCGATGGAGCCCGGGTCGCGCCCGTCGAACGGCGTCGTGAGGAACGAGATGCTCGGCAGCGTGGCGAGCAGGCACACGACGCCGACGGCCGCCATCGACACCGCGTGCTCGAGCCTGTGCCGCAGCACCACCACCAGCACGACCACCGCCGCGATGGCCGTGCCCCCGGCCAGCGGCGGATAGAGGTACGCCGTCGCCACCACCGCGAGCGGCATCACGAACCAGCCGACGCGCGTCATGGCCTCGCGGCTGCGCACGCTCACCGCGACGGCGGACACGCAGAGCGCACCGGCGAGCAGGAAGTTCGTGAACGCGAAGTCCGCCATCAGCGTCAGCGACCCGAGCACGCACCAGGCCGCGGTGACCGAGGCCGCGACCACGGGCACGGCACGGGTGCGCGCCGGCTCGGGGTCGTCGCGTGCGACGGCGGAGGCCACCAGCCCGGTCGACCACACGAGCAGGGCCGCCACCAGGCCCGTGGTGATCGAGAACCAGCCGACGTAGGGGCGCACGAGGTCGATGCCCGCGACGTCCGTGCCGACGCCGCCCACCCACTCGCCGACCGACCAGAGCCCCACGTGCAGCATCGGGTAGTCGTCGAACATCAGCTGCGGGGCCAGCCTCCCGACGTCCCAGCTGCCGGTGTGCATCACCTGCACGAACATCGGCAGGTGGCTGCTGTGGTCCCACCACGTGAGCAGCGCGGCGAGGGTCTGCGGCGTCGAGGCCGTGAGGTAGGGCAGCCCCATCATCGCGGCCACGGCGACGCCCGTCGCGATCCCGAGCAGGTCGCCGGCCCGGACCCGGGGCCACACGGGGGCGGCGCGCGGCAGCACGAGGAACGCCGCCAGCAGCAGGAGCGCCAGGCTCACCAGGACGCGCCACCCCACCGGCGGCAGCGCGAGGCCGAGACGGGTGAACGCCGTGAGGAGGACGGCGACGCCGCCGGAACCCACCACGGTGGTGATGACCGCGCGCTCGCCCAGTGAGCGGCCCCACGGCGCGAGCAGCCCGGAGACCACGAGCGCGACCGCGACGCCGGCCGGCGGCCAGGCCCACAGCAGCACCAGGGTCACCGCGAGCGCGGCCAGCGCGGCCGGGCGCCCGGTGCGCACCGGTGACGGCGTCGGCGGGGGGCGCCGCCCGACGTCCGGCTCGGCGACGGTCACCCCCTGAGGGTAGGTCGCGCGTCCGCTGGTGGCGCCGTCGAGGGTCCGGCCCGTCCGGTCACGCGGTGAGGCCGGCGGCGGACTTCGCCGCGAGCACTCGCAGAACGGCCGCCTCGACGACACCGGCGAACCTCGGATCCGTGCGCGCGCGGTCGGTCACCGCCGACACCATCGCGCGCAGGTCGGCGCCGGAGACGTCGAGCAGCATGGTGCCGCCGGCCGCCAGGAACCGCACCGCGCGCTGTCCGGGGCTCACGCCGTCCAGCGCCCGCGCGTCCATGCTGTCGGACACGATGACCCCGCCGAAGCGGAGCGTGCCCCGCAGCAGCGAGCGCATCACCTTCGAGGAGAAGCACGCCCGGTGCCCCGGGTCGATCGCCGGGTAGGTCGCCGAGGACACCATGACGAACGGCGCGCCGGCGCGGATGCCCGCGCGGAACGGCCCGAGGTGCTCGTCGTCCGCGCGCGTGGGGTCGGTGACGCCGCTGTCGGTGTCGGTGTTGCCGCTGGCCCGGCCGAGCCCGGGGAAGTGCTTGAGCGTGGTGCCGACCTTCGCGGCCGACATGCCGCGCACGAACGCCACGACCGACGTCGCCACCTCCGCCGGCGTGTGCCCGAACTCGCGGCCGTAGCGGCCGATCGGCGCGTTGTCCCTCGCGTGGGCGCTCGGCACGGTGTCGGCCACCGGCGCGAGGTCGAGGTTGATCCCCGCGGCGGCCAGCTCGCGGCCCCAGCGGGCGGCGTCGCGCCGCAGCTGCGCCGCGCCCTCGCCGCCCTGGTGCAGGGCGCTGGGCATGTCGCTGAAGCCCGGGCCGCGCAGACGCTGGACCGATCCGCCCTCCTGGTCGACGGCGACGAACGGTGCCACCGCGGCGTAGGTGGTCGCGGCCGACGCCTCCGCGGTGGTCTCCCCGACCTCGTCCACGCTGTCGTCGGTGTTGCCGCCGAGGATGACGTTGCCGATGCTCAGGTCGCGCAGGGCCACCAGCTGCTCGCTCGTGACGCCCGACGACGGGATGCCGATCATGAACAGCTGGCCGATCCGCTGCTCGTCGCTGAGCGAGTCGTAGGCCGCGCGGGCGGCCGTCGCGAGGTCGCCCGGCAGGGCCGGACCGCCGTCGCCGGCGGACCGGGTGGGCGTCGCGCTCGAGGTCGGCGTCGCCGCCCGCGATGTCGTCGCCGACGTCGGGGGCGCGTCGGGCGCGGCCGCCGAGCAGCCCGACACCGCGGCGACGACGAGCAGCACCGAGGCCGTGAGGGCGGCCGGCCCACCGGCCGTGCCGCCCGGGCCGAGCCTGGCCATCGCACCCTCCCACCGCGTCCTGGGACCGTACCGGAGCACGCACGTCGCGTGGGGGACGCGGCCGGCCCCCCACCCGCTCCGGGTGCCGAGTGACGCGTCCCGATGTCGCCCGCAATTCACCCGGCCTTCACCGCGGGGTCGGCCGTTACTCCGGTCGGGCGACGAGCCTCGGGCCCTGCCCGCGCGGCGGCGCGGTGCGCCGCAGCCCGCCCGAACCGGAGACCGCCCGTGGCCGAGCCCATCCCCCGGCCGAGCACGCCGTACCTCGCGCGGCAGCCCCGCGCCTGCGAGCCGCTGCCGGTCGCGCCGTCGCTGCTGCCGTCGCCGTCCGCGGCAGCGCCTCCCCCGGCGTCCGCTCCCCCGGCGCCCGCTCCCCCGGCGCCCGCTCCCGCTGCGGCGGTTCCCTCGGCAGCTGCTCACCCGGCACCGTCCCTCCCGGCGCCGGCTCCGGCGGCCGCAGGCCCACGCCCGGGCGGCGCCCCCGGGGCCCCGCCCTCACCGCGGCCGCCCTCCGCGCCGTGGCCGGCCGGGCAGCGGTCGTCGGGGAGCGCGCCCCGCGCGCGGTCCGCGTCGGGAGCGCACCTCGGCGCCCCGGCCGTCGGCCGGCACCTCGCCGTCTCCTCGGACGTCGCGCGCGTCGGCCGGCACCTCGCCGAGCCGGCCGGCGCCACGGTCGCCTCCGGTGGCGGGCGCCACGCCCGTCCGGCGGCTCCGTGGTCGGCCACGCAGGTGGTCGCACCCGTCGCGCTCGCGGGCGTCCTCGCGGTGGGTAGCGTCGGTGCCGTGGCCGTCCCCGCGCTGCACGGCGGATCCGGTGCCGCCACGTCCGCCCGCCCGGCGGCGGAGGGCGGCAGCGCCGCCGACTCGGGCGGCCCCGGCGGGCCGGGACCCTCGTCGCACGGCCGCTCGCGTCCGCCGACGTCGGAGGCGCTGCTCTCGGACGTCCAGGCCCCCGTGCCGACGGTCGCACCTGCTGGCGACCGCGGCGCGACGTCCGCCGCCGCCCTCCCCGCCGACGACGGCCCGTCGGTGCCGGCCGCCCTCGCCGTCGGCCCGCTCGGGCCCCGGCCGACCGGGCCGTCCGCCGCTGCCCCTCCGGCGCCGCAGCCCGCTTCTGCCGCGCCTGCTCTGACGCCGTCCCCGGCCGCTCCGCCCTCGGCCGGAGACACGACCCCGGGCGCCGGCCCGAGCACGGACCCCGCAGCACCCACCACGGACGCCGGCGCCTCCGTCCCGGCAGCCGCGTCGCAGCCCTCTCCGCCGGGCACACCCGCCGGGCCGGTCACCGGCCCCGAGGCGGGACCGGCTCCGCACCCCTCCCCCGCGTCGAGCACCCCGCCGGCGTCGCCCGCGCCGGAGCCGACGGCGCCCGCGCAGCCCGCGCCCGCACCCTCCGCCACGGGTCCCGCCACCGCGCCGGTGCCGGTCCCGGCGGCCACGGCGGCACCGAGCCCGAGCCCGGCACCGGCCGTGGCACCTCCCGCCCCGGGTGCCACCGCAGCCACGGACCCCGCGGCCATGCCGCGCGGCGACCTGCCCGGCTGGCACCAGGTGTTCGCGGACGACTTCACCACCGACGCGCCGCTGGGCTCGTTCCTGTCCGTCTACGGCGCCGGCTGGTCGGCGTACCCCTCGCCGTGGCGCGACACGAGCGGCAACGGCGTCTACGACCCCGCGCGCACGCTGTCCGTGCGCGGCGGCGCCCTCGACATCCACCTGCACACGGAGAACGGCACGCACTACGTCGCGGCACCCACCCCGCGGCTGCCCGCGATGACCTACGGCCGCTACTCCGTGCGGTTCCGGGCCGACGCCGTCCCCGGTTACAAGACCGCATGGCTGCTGTGGCCCGACGACGACCGCTGGCCGCTGCACGGCGAGGTCGACTTCCCCGAGGGCGACCTCGACGCGCGGATCTCGGCCTTCGCCCACTTCGCCGACGCGAACGGAGGCCAGGACGCCTTCCCCACCACGGCGACGTACTCGGACTGGCACGTGGCGACCGTGGAGTGGACGCCGGGCCGGCTGGTGTTCGTCCTCGACGGCGCGGTGATCGGCGTCAGCACCACCGAGGTCCCGTCGACGCCGATGCACTGGGTGCTGCAGACCGAGACACGGCTCTCGGGCGGGCCGCCGTCCGGCACCGCTGCCGGCCACGTGCAGGTGGACTGGGTGACCGCCTACACCTGGGCGCCCTGACGGCGCCCGTCAGCCCACGGTGTCCAGCAGCGCGCCGAACGCGCCGATGACGGCGATCGACTCCTCGAGCGACGCCCGGTTGATGCCCGTCATCGACAGGTAGCCGTGCACCAGCCCGCGGCCGCGGCGGCGCACGACGGGCACGCCGGCCGCCTCGAGGGCCTCGGCGTACGCCTCGCCCTCGTCGCGCAGCGGGTCGAGGGCGGCGGTGGCGACCACGGCGGGCGGCAGGCCGTCGAGCCGCTCGGCGCAGAGCGGGGACAGGCGCGGGTCGGTCCGCGACCCGCCGGCGGAGTAGGTGTCCCAGTACCAGTCCATGCGCTCGCGGGTGAGGTAGAGGCCGGAGAACAGCTGCTTCGACGGCCGGTCCACGCTCGCGTCCGCACCGGGGTAGACGAGCAGCTGCGCGACCGGTCCGGGCATGCCCTCGTCGCGGGCCACCTGCGCGACGACGGCCGAGAGCGTGCCCCCGGCGCTGTCGCCCGCCACCGCCACGCGGTCCGGGTCGGCGCCCAGCCCGGCGGCGTGCTCGCGCGCCCAGGCGAACGCCGCCACCGCGTCCTCGACGGCGGCGGGGTAGACGTGCTCGGGCGCGAGCCGGTAGTCGACCGAGAGCACGTGCACGTCGGCGTGACGGCACAGCAGGCGGCACGGCTGGTCGTGCGTGTCGAGGTCACCCACCACCCAGCCGCCGCCGTGGAAGAACACGACGAGCGGGCGAGGACGGGCGGACGGCGCGAGCGACGGTCCCGGCGGCGTGTAGAGCCGGGCCAGCAACGGGCCCGCGCCGCCGTCGACCTCGAGGTCGCGCACGTCGCCCACCGGCACGGGTGGTCCGGCGGCCGCCCGCGAGGCCGTGCGGAGGGTGCGGCGGCGCTGCTCGAGGGTGAGGTCGTCGTCGGAGCCGCGCAGCCGCTCCTCCACCGCGAGGATCACGCCGAGGTGGGGGTCGAGCCGCTCGCCGTCGATCACCCGCGGGCCGCCGGCGACGCGGGTGGCGAGCGAGGCCGGGATGCTGTCCACCAGCCGGCCGAGCCGGTGCTGCGCCTCGGCCGCGAGGCGCTCGGATGACACGCGCATGAACGGCAGGGTACGGCGCCGCCCGCGGATCGCAGCCCCGGGCCGACGGGGTTACCGTGCCAGGACGACACGACACGGAGACGAGGACTCGATGGAGCAGCGCACGCTGGGTCAGGGGCTCGTGGTGGGGGCGCAGGGCCTCGGCTGCATGGGCATGAGCGACTTCTACGCCGACCGCGACGAGGCGGCCGCGATCGCCACGATCCACCGGGCGATCGAGCTGGGGGTCACGCTGCTCGACACCGCCGACATGTACGGGCCCTTCACCAACGAGCAGCTCGTCGGCCGCGCCGTCGCCGACCGGCGCGAGCGCGTGGTGATCGCCACGAAGTTCGGCAACCAGCGCAACCCCGACGGCTCGTTCGTCGGCATCAACGGCCGCCCGGAGTACGTGCGGGCCGCGTGCGACGCCTCGCTCCAGCGGCTCGGCGTCGACGTCATCGACCTCTACTACCAGCACCGCGTGGACCGCACGGTGCCCGTGGAGGAGACGTGGGGCGCCATGTCCGAGCTGGTGCACGCCGGCAAGGTGCGCCACCTCGGGATCTCCGAGGCGTCGCCGGCCACGATCCGGCGCGCGCACGAGGTGCACCCGGTGACGGCGCTGCAGACCGAGTGGTCGCTGTGGACCCGCGACCCGGAGGGCAACGGCGTGCTCGACACCGTGCGCGAGCTCGGCATCGGGTTCGTGCCCTACTCGCCGCTGGGCCGCGGCATGCTCTCCGGTCGCATCCGCTCGCTCGACGACCTCGCGCCCGACGACTGGCGTCGGCACAACCCGCGGTTCCAGGGCGAGAACTTCGCGCGCAACCTCGCGATCGTCGACCGCGTGCACGAGCTCGCGGCCGAGAAGGGGGTCACTGCGGGGCAGCTGGCCCTGGCGTGGGTGCAGGCGCAGGGCGACGACGTCGTCCCCATCCCCGGCACGAAGCGGGTGGCCTACCTCGAGGAGAACGTCGCCGCCCTCGACCTCGAGCTCGACGCCGACGACCTCGCGCGCATCGACGAGGTCGCGCCGCCCGGCGCCGCGAGCGGCGACCGCTACCCCGACATGTCCACCGTCAACGCCTGAACGCGGCTCGACGCCGGGGTCAGCGCCAGGACGCGCCGGCCGGTCGGCTTCCGTGCGCCTGCGTCGCCGCGAGGTGGCGCCACGCGCGCCGGCGGGCGACGGCGCCGGCCAGCCAGAAGGCGGGCAGCAGCAGGAAGAGCGCGTGCGGGCCGACCGCGACCGCGAGCAGCACCACGAGCGTCACGAGCACGGGCAGCACCGGGAACGGCGGGCCGTGCCGCCACGCGCGACGCGACGCCGCCCGGTCCCGGCGGGCCCGCGCCGGCGCCGGGGTCGCGGCGCGGCGGGGCAGGTCGACGAACAGCGGGTCGAGGTCGTGCAGGAAGACCGCCTCGCTGGCCGCCTGCATGCGCACGTCGAACTCCGCCTGGTCGAGGCGGCCCTGCGCGAAGTGCTCCGAGAGCGCGAGCACAGCCTCGTGCCGGTCCTGGTCGCTGGCCCGCATCCGCGGGGCGCCGTAGGGCGTGCTCATGCCTCGTCCTCCGTCCCGTCCTCGGTGTCGTCCTCGGCGAGGAGCAGGTACAGGTCGCGCCGCGCGGCCGAGAGCACGCGGCGTGCGGCGGCCACCTGGTCAGGGCTGCCGGTCGTCACCACCTGCACGGCTGCGGCGCCCACGGAGAACAGCAGGGTGCGCAGGTCCGTGACGTCCTCGTCCTCGGTCCCGGCCGAGTTCGCGTCGAAGACGTGGGCGAGGTCGTCGGCCCGCTCGGCCACGTGCGCGCGGCCGGCCTCGGTGAGCGAGAAGACCCGGCGTCCCTCGACCTTCTCGTCGTCGACGAACCCCTCGTCCTGCAGCGCGGAGAGCGCGGGGTAGACCGAACCGGGGCTCGGCCGCCACGCTCCCCCGCTGCGCTCGGTGATGTCCTGGATGATCTGGTAGCCGTGCCGCGGCTCCTCCCACAGCAGGGCGAGGATCGCCGTGCGCACGTCGCCGCGCCCCGCCCGGGGGCGGCGCGGGCCGGCCTCGGGGCCGAACGGCCATCCGCCGGCACCGCCCGGCGCCCACGGCGCCCAGGGCGCGCCCCGGCCCCACGGCCCGCGAGGGCCGGGGTGGCCGCGGCGTCCGGTCATGTGCGCGCGCAGCCGGCGGACGGCGTCGTCGAGGTCGGGTCCGGCGAAGCCCCGCACGGACTCGTGCGGATCCGCGGTGCCGCGGGTGGCCGGGCCGGCGAAGGCCGCGAGCAGGCGGGCCAGCGGCGGGACGGGGGCGGCGTAGCCGCCGAGGGACGGCCCGCAGGGGCCGGCGTGTGCGGTCATGGGCGTGCTCCTCGCGCTCGGGCCGGGCCGTCGGCCTCGGCGGCGACGAGTCCGGCGGCCGACGTCGTGGGCGGCACTCTCAACCGATCAGGTCGCGATGGCTCGACGATATATCGGCGACACTCGCCCGGCAAGGCCGATCCGACTCCGTCGTTACTGCCCGAATGCGCGGAGACCGGCGCCCGTCCCGGTTCTCCGGGCAGTGACGACGCCCCGGCGGGTCGCGGGTGCCCGGTCAGGCGTGGCGGGGAGCGGTCTCGCGGATGGCGGCGACGAACGCGTCGACCTCGTCCGGCGTGGTCGACCACGAGGTCATCCACCGCACCTGGTGGCGCGCCTCGTTCCACACGTAGAACAGGAACCGCTCCTGCAGCTCGGCGATGGCCGCGGGCGGGAGCACCGCGAACACGGCGTTGGCCTGCACGGCGTCGGTCACCTCGACGCCGGCCACCCCCGCGACGCCGTCGGCGAGCCGGCGTGCCATCGCGTTGGCGTGCTCGGCGTTGCGCCGCCACAGGTCGTCGCGCAGCAGCGCCACGAACTGCGCGGAGACGAACCGCATCTTCGAGGCCAGCTGCATGGCCTGCTTGCGCACGAAGGGCATCGCGTCGACCAGCTCCGGGCGCAGGACCACGACGGCCTCGGCCCCGAGCGCACCGTTCTTCGTCGCACCGAACGAGAGGACGTCGACGCCGGCGCCGCGGCCGAGGTCGCCGAGACCGACGCCCAGTGCGACCGCCGCGTTGGCGATCCGGGCGCCGTCGAGGTGCAAGTACATCCCGCGCTCGTGCGCGTAGTCGGCCAGCGCACGGATCTCCTCCAGCGAGTAGACCGTGCCGAGCTCAGTGCTCTGGGTGATGGAGACGACCTTCGCCTGCACGTGGTGCGGGTCGCCCACTCCCCAGCGCGCGGCGTCCACCAGCTCCGGCGTGAGCTTGCCGCCGGGTGCGGGGACGTCCACGAGCTTCGAGCCGATGAAGCGCTCCGGCGCCGCGCACTCGTCGACGTTGATGTGCGCGGACTCCGCGCAGATCACGTTCTCGAACGAGCGCAGCATCGTCTGGAGGCCGACGACGTTGGCGCCCGTGCCGTTGAAGACGAAGGAGACGTCGGCGTCCGCGCCGAAGTGGTCCCGCACCAGCGCGACGGCCTCCTGGGTGAGGTCGTCGTCGCCGTACGCCGGGGCGCTGCCCTCGTTGGCGGCGACGACGGCCGCGAGGACCTCGGGGTGCGCGCCGGCGTGGTTGTCGCTGCCGAAGCTGATGGTGGTCACGGTGCTCCTCGGGACGGACGACGTCCCGCGGCGGCCGGACGCGTGCCCATCCTGGCGGACCGGCTCCCGGACCCGACGAGGTGCCTCGCGCGTCAGGCCTGCGAGACGACCCCGTCGATGCCGAGGTGCCCGCGGGCGCCACCCGTGAGGTTCACGACGCGCACCGTGTGGGCCGAGTACGTGCCGAACGTCGCCGTGTAGGCCAGCTGGAGCGTCGAGCGCGGCCCGTGCAGGTTCAGCGTGGCCACGCGGTGGCCGTCGAGGTACACCGCCACGGCGCCGTACGCCGGACCCCTCGCCAGCAGCACTCCGATGGACCGGCCGGTGATGTGCAGCGCCGCGGACTGGCCCCGCAGCGTCGAGACCATGACGCGGCCCCCGAGGGCACCCGACTGGCGCACGCTGTGCCACCCGCGCGAGTACGACGCCACGCTGGCCCGGTACTCCGGCGCGTAGTGGGCCTTGAGGTGGCCCACCGCCGACACGAGGGACCCGTCGGACGCGCGCGCCGCGGCGCGGAACGGCGTCGAGGTCCACCCCACCAGCGGGGCGCGCACCTTGCCGACGCGGTAGCCGTTCGTCACCGTCGCCGGGGAGACGCCGTCGGCGGCGGGAGTCGTCACGGACCACGCCCAGCGCACGGGCACGGCCGGTCCGGCCCGGCCCACCGCGGCGGTCCCGCGCGTGAGGTGGCCGACCGGTGTCGAGACGGTGGGTCGCGGCGGCGGCGCGTAGCGCGGGTCCGTGGACGGCAGGCCGAGGCGGTAGTCCACCACCGCGCCGGCGGCGGACTCCGAGGTGACCCGGATGCCCACGCGCTGGTCGGCCAGGTCGATCCAGACCCCCGTGGGCATGGTGACCGACAGGTTGCCGAACGACGGGTCGGTGGTGGCCGGGTCGCCGTCGAGCACGTAGGACTCGATGGCGTTGAACGACGACGTGCCCGGCTGGCTCAGGTCGAACTCCCGGCGCACCGTGACCCCGGGCGATCCCCAGCCGGGGTTGGACGACATCCAGGCGTCCTGCCCGGTGGGCTGACGGAACTCCACGACGTACTTCGTCGCGCCGTCGTCGAGCGTGAGCGCGCGAAGGCCGGTGCCGCCCTCGAGCGGCGCGATCGTGGCAGTGCCGCTCGTCGTCGGCTCGAGGTCACCACCGCCGGCGAGCAGGCCGAGCCGGCGCAGGTGCGAGGCGTTGAGGAAGCCCTGGTGGCTCCACGACACCGCCATGATGTCGTTGGTGTCCCAGTAGGAGCGGGCCGAGCAGCTGCCGGCCGGGGCGTCCGTCACGCGCACGCCGCCGACCGTGCAGTCGAGCTCCTGGGAGTGGCCGAGACCGAGGTTGTGCCCGAGCTCGTGGCCCAGGACGCCGACGTGGTTGAAGCCGTTGCTCCACACCATGCCGCCGGAGCCGGTGCCGTTGCCGACGCTGCCGAGGCCGGCGATGCCGCCGCACGCCGTGAACGTCGGGAAGTACACGAGCAGGTGCTTGGCGGCGCCCGGCGTCCAGTGCGTCGCGGTGGCGATCTCGGACCAGAACGCCGACGACGTCCCCACGTTGCCGCCGGTGGTGCAGGGCACGTTCGTGGTGGGCACCACGCCGGGGTAGGCGGTCGCGGCGAAGCGCACCACGCCGCCGGTGACGGTCGACCAGTAGGCGTCGACCCCGTTGTCGACCGTGGCCGCGATCGTCGACGACGTCACCCCCGGCGCGGCGGAGCCGGCCGGCTGCGCGACGACCACGAGCACCGAGTGCGTCACCGTCGTCGCGGCCGCCGTCGTCGTCCCTGCTGCGGTCGCGCGCGTGGACGTCGTCGGCGCCACGAAGCCGCTGCCGGTGGCGACCATCCCCGGTGCCGGGGCCGAGAGCACGCTGACCGAGGCCACGCTGGCCCCGGCGGCGGGGTCGTGGGCGGCGGAGGCCGGCAGGGCCGAGACCAGCCCGCCCGTGGCGGTGCGCCGCATGCCGAGGGTGGAGCGCAGCCCGAGAGTCACGACCGAGCCGTTGGGCACGTGGGCGAGGACGTCGCCGGGCACCTGCACCGGGCCGTCGGCGGTCCGCACGTAGGTGATGGAGTCGGCACCCGCCGGGAGGGGGTGGGAGAAGTCGTCGATGTCGTAGCGCTCCACCGTGCCGGTGACGCTCACGGCGGACGAGCCCGCCCCGCCGACGGCGGCCGCCGCGGGGACGAGGGACGCGACGAGCACCCCGGTCGCACCGGCCAGGACCAGCGCACGACGAGCAGACCGGATCATCGAGTCCCTCCCATGCCAGAGGGATCGGCACGCCCGGGCGGAGCCCTGAGCCGCGCCGGTGACGGGCGGGGCCCGCTGCTCCGAACGGGTGAGTGCCCTCCCACCCGGCGCCCTAGGGTGGCGGTCATGAGCTCCTCCTCCCCCGCGCCCGAGAGCGGCGACGCACCGACGGCGCTCACCGGCAAGGTGGGCGACCGCATCGTCTGGGTCGACTGCGAGATGACCGGCCTCGACCTGGGCTCGGACGCGCTGGTGGAGATCGCGTGCGTCGTCACCGACGGCGAGCTCACCGAGCTCGACGAGGGGATCAGCATCGTCATCCGGCCGCCGGACGCCGCCTTCGCGGCGATGCCCGAGGTGGTGCGCGAGATGCACACCGCGTCCGGGCTCATCGACGAGATCCCCCACGGCACGACCCTGGCGGACGCCGAGGCCCAGGTGCTCGAGTACGTACGGCGCCACGTGCCCGAGCCGCGCCGGGCGCAGCTGGGCGGCTCGAGCGTCTACGTCGACCGCGGCTTCATCGCCCGCGACATGCCGGCGCTGGACGCCTACCTGCACTACCGGCTCATCGACGTCTCGAGCGTCAAGGAGCTCGTGCGCCGCTGGTACCCGCGCGTCTACTTCGCCTCGCCGCCCAAGACCGGCAACCACCGGGCGCTGGCCGACACCCGCGAGAGCATCGCGGAGCTGCGCTACTACCGCGTCGCCGTCATGGTCCCGGCTCCCGGCCCCACCACCGACGCCGCGCGCACCATCGCCGCCGAGCACGTCGTCGAGCACCGCCCGCTCGACCCGCCCGGCCCCTCGGGCGGCTGACCCCTGCGGCGGGACCCGCACGCCCGGTGCACCGAGGCTGCGGACGGCCGGCGCCGGCGGGCCGCTGACCGTGGTCCGGGGCAGGCGTCCGGCACCGGTACACTTCTCGTCGGCCGTCGAGCGGTCGGGCTCCCACCCGGCGCACCGACGGTCATGGTGGGTGTAGCTCAGCTGGTAGAGCACCTGGTTGTGGTCCAGGTGGCCGCGGGTTCAAGTCCCGTCACTCACCCCGACGTCAGGGCCCAGGGCTGATCCCCTGGGCCCTGACCCGTTCAGGGTCGGGCGGCGTCGGCGGGCGTGCTCCCGGATACTGACCGCGTGTCGCAGCCCAAGCCAGCCACCTCGTTCATCGTCGAGCAGCAGGACGCCGTCCGCGCGGCCTTCCCGTTCGCGGACACCCAGGACTTCGAGGACGCCACCCGCGGCTTCCTTGCCCGGCTCGAGCCGTGCGTCGTGCGGAAGCCCGACGGGACGGTCGTCTGGGACAACGACAGCTACGCGTTCCTCGAGGGCGACGCGCCGGACACGGTCAACCCGAGCCTGTGGCGCCAGTCGCAGCTCGCGTCGATCCAGGGCCTCTTCGAGGTCACCGACGGCATCTACCAGGTGCGCGGCCTCGACCTGTCGAACATGACGCTGGTCGAGGGCGACACCGGCGTCATCGTCATCGACCCGCTCATCTCCACCGAGACGGCCGCGGCGGCGCTCGCCCTGTACCGGGAGCACCGCGGCGATCGTTCGGTGACCGGCGTCATCTACACCCACTCGCACGTCGACCACTTCGGCGGCGTGCGCGGCGTGGTGTCGCAGGAGGACGTCGACTCCGGTCACGTCCCGGTGATCGCCCCCGCGGGATTCGTCGAGCACGCGGTGGCCGAGAACGTCTACGCCGGACCGGCCATGGCCCGGCGCGCCGGCTACATGTACGGCGCGGCGCTGGCCCGTGGTCCCCAGGGGCAGGTGGGTGCCGGGCTCGGGCAGACGACGTCCACCGGCACCGTGACCCTCATCCGGCCGACCGTCGAGATCACCGCCACGGGCGAGGAGCACACGGTCGACGGCGTGCGGATGGTCTTCCAGATGACGCCGAACTCCGAGGCCCCGGCGGAGATGCACTTCCACTTCCCGGACCGCCGCGCGCTGTGCCTGGCGGAGAACGCGACCCACAACCTGCACAACCTGCTCACGCTGCGCGGCGCGCTGGTGCGCGACCCGCGGGCCTGGGCCTCCTACCTCACCGAGGCGATCGACCTGTTCGCCGCGGACACCGACGTGGCGTTCGCATCCCACCACTGGCCCACCTGGGGCACCGCGCGCGTCGTCGAGTTCCTCGAGGTGCAGCGCGACCTCTACGCCTACCTCCACGACCAGACCCTGCGCATGCTCAACACCGGCATGGTGGGTGCCGAGATCGCCGAGGCCATGCAGCTGCCGCCCGCGCTCGAGCGGGCCTGGAGCACCCACGGCTACTACGGCTCGGTCAGCCACAACGTGAAGGCCGTCTACCAGCGCTACCTCGGCTGGTTCGACGGCAACCCCTCCCACCTCTGGCAGCACCCGCCCGTCGAGTCGGCCACCCGTTACGTCGAGTTCATGGGCGGGGCCGACGCTGTGGTGGCCAAGGCACGCGAGTCCTTCGACCAGGGCGACTACCGCTGGGTCGCCGAGGTGCTCGGGCACGTGGTGTTCGCACAGCCCGGTCACGCGGCGGCGCGCGAGCTGCTGGCCGACACCTACGAGCAGCTCGGCTACGGCGCGGAGAACGGCACGTGGCGCAACTTCTACCTCTCCGGCGCGACGGAGCTGCGCAGCGGCCGCTTCGGCACCCCCGCCCGCACGGACTCGCCGGACATGGTGGCCGCGCTCACCCCGCAGATGCTCTTCGACGCCCTCGCCATCCGCGTCGACGGTCCCCGGGCCTGGGGAGAGCGGCTCACCCTCGACGTGCGGCTCACCGACGCCGCGGAGACCTACCGCCTGCGGCTGGCCAACGGCGTCCTCACCTACAGCAGCGCCCCGAGGGCGGACGCCGCCGACGTCACGCTGTCCGGCCCGCGCGCTGGCCTGGCAGCGCTCGCGGCCCCCGGCGACCGGGCCGCGGCCCTGGCCTCGGCGGGCTTCGAGGTCAGCGGCGACGTGTCCGTGCTGGCACGTCTCGCGTCGCTGCTCACCGAGCCGGACCCGGACTTCGCGATCGTGACCCCGGACGGCGACTGACGTCGTCGGACCCCCATCTGGGTCGCCGCACCGGGGTTCGACCGGACGACCGAGGGCGGCACCGGGTGGCGGGGTGAGCCCGGGCGGTCGGGCCCTCGTTACCCTGGCGCGGTGCAGACCCGGCGCCACGCGTCGAGCCCGGTGCGACTCGTGCGCGGGCTCGCACTCGGCGTGGTCGCCGTCCCGCTCGCCGCGGCTGCCCACGTCCTCGGGGGCGGTACCACCCCGTCGCTCGGGCTGGTGCTCGGGCTGGTCGCCCTCCTCGCCGGCGGCGCCGGGGCCCTGCGGCGACGCCGGGTGTCCCCGCTGCAGGTCGTCCTCGTCCTCGTCGGCACGCAGGTGCTGCTGCACGCGGTCTTCGTGCTGGCGCACGTCACCTCGATGCTGCACGGGGCCGGATCGTCGCTGCGGGCGACAGCGATGCCGGGGATGCCCGGCATGGGCGCGGTCACGGCGGGGACGTCCTCGTGGCCCGTGATCGGCGCCCACCTGCGCTCGGAGATCTCCACGACCAGCGGGCTGACGATGCTCGCCTCCCACGTCGTCGCCGCCGTCCTCGTCGGCCTCTGGCTCGCGAGCGTGGAACGCCTCGGGTGGTCGTTGCTGTCGCTGCTCACCGCCCCGCGCGCCGCAGCCCTTCTGCGCCGCGCATCGGAGGCGCCGGCGGCGCTCCTCGTCGCACTGCGGGCGCTGGCCGGCTGGGTGGGTGCGCCTGCCCGCACCGCCCCTTGGCGACCGCACGCGTGGTTGCTGCACGCCCCGTCGCGACGACGCGGACCGCCTGTCACGCCCTGCGCTCTCGTCGGCTGACGACGCGACACGCCGCCCCGCGGCGACGTCGCGACGAGCCGTCCACGTCGGAGTCCCCTGCGGCCACCCGACGGTCACCGCTCACCCCCGCGGCCTGCCGCGTCCCGTCGGGCGCCCTCGCGGCCCCGGCACCCCCACAGCCACCGCGCGCCCTGCGCGCGATCGTCCCAGGAGACCAGCATGTCCAGCTCCCGCACCCGGGCCGGTGCCCGGTTCGCCAGATCAGCCGCGCTCGGCGCCGCCACCGTCGCGCTCCTCGCCGCCTGCGGCACGGCCACGGCCGACCCCCAGGCGGCGTCCACCTCCGCCGCAGCCGTCGTGTCCGGCAGCGCCAGCACGTCGGCGCTGGCGTACCGCGACGCCTGGGTCAAGACCGCCCCCAGCGGCATGACCGCCGCGTTCCTCACGCTGACCAACACCACCGACGCCGACGACCAGCTCGTGTCGGTGTCGACCGCGGCGTCGCGCATGGTCCAGCTGCACGAGATGGTGATGAAGGACGGCGCCATGGTGATGCAGCAGAAGTCGGGCGGCATCGTCGTCCCGGCGCACGGCTCGGCGGTCCTCGAGCCGGGTGGCGACCACATCATGCTCATGGACGTCGCCGCGCCGATCGTGGCGGGCGACGACGTGGTGCTCACGCTGACGTTCCGGTCCGGCTCCTCGCTCGAGGTGCACGCCGTGGCGAAGGACTACACCGGGGCGGGCGAGTCCTACCAGGCGTCGCCGTCCGCATCCGCCGCGTCGACGGACGACATGGACATGTCCGGCTCGGACTCCATGTCGTCGGGGTCGTGACCGGCTCTCCGGCCCGCCTGTCGCGCCGTCAGGCGCTCGCCGTCGGTGCCGCCCTCGTGGGCGGCACCGCGGCGGGTGCCGCGATGGCGACGGCGGCTGCGGGCGAACCCGGACCGGTGCCCTCGACCTCGACGTTCGGCGCGGACGTCGTCGCGTTCCACGGCGACCACCAGGCAGGCGTCGACACCCCGCAGCAGGCGCACACCTGGTTCGTCGGGCTCGACCTGCGCCCGGGGTCGTCCCGCGAGGACGCGGTCCGGCTCATGCGCATCTGGACCGACGACGCCGAGCGCCTCACGGGGGGCGCTCCCGCCCTGGCCGACCACGCAGCCCAGCTCGCCGTCTCGCCCGCACGGCTGACGGTGACGCTCGGTCTCGGCGAGCGGTTCTTCGACAGGCTCGGGCTCGAGCGGCGCCGCCCGGCATCCCTCGGCCCGCTCCCCGATCTCGCGATCGACCGGCTCGAGGAGCGCTGGCGGCAGACGGACCTGCTGCTGCAGGTGGGCGCCGACGACCTCGTCACCCTGTCGCACGCGGTGCGCGTGCTCACCCGTGACGCGACGTCGCACGCGACGGTGGTCTGGGTCCAGCGCGGGTTCGTCCCCGCACGCGGCTCGGCACCCGACGGCACGACGCCACGCAACCTGCTCGGCCAGGTCGACGGCACGGAGAACCCGCGGCCGGGCACGGAGGACCTCTCCGCCGCGGTCTGGGCAGAGGGTCCCGACTGGTTCCGTGGCGGCACCATGCTGGTCCTACGCCGCATCCGGATGGACCTCGACTCGTGGGAGCGGCTGTCGCGCAGCGGCCGCGAGTTCGCCGTAGGCCGGACCCTGGCCGACGGGGCGCCCCTCACGGGAGGCACCGAGCGCACCCCGCTCGACCTCTCGGCGACGGACCCGCTGGGCTTCCCGGTGATCTCCGAGAACGCCCACGTGCGCCTCGCGCACGCGCAGACCCCGGCCGAGCGGATGCTGCGCCGCGGCTACAGCTACGACGACTCCCCCGGGGCCGGCACGATCAGCGACGTGGGGTTGCTGTTCGCGGCCTACGTGGCCGACATCGAGCGGCAGTTCGTGCCCGTGCAGCGCCGCCTGGCGGACGGCGACCTGCTCAACCGCTGGACGACACCGGTGGGCAGCGCGACGTACGCGATCCCGCCCGGCGTGCGGCCGGGCCACCTCTGGTGCGAGGACCTCCTGGGCCCCTGACCGAGGGCCCGCGTGGCCGATCGCCGCGCGACCGGGCACCCGCCTTCGGGAGGATGTCGGCGTGCCCGTGGCGCGGGGTGCGGGCGCGCAGTCTCGGGAGGTCCGCATGGCCGATCACTGGTACGCACAGACACAGGACGAGGTGCTCGCCGCGGTCCGGGGCGACTCCGATCGCGGCCTGACGTCGGCCGAGGCCGGCAGCCGGCTCGCGTCCGTCGGCCCCAACGAGATCCGGGGCGAGGCGCCCCCGTCGCTCCTCGCGGTCGCGGGGGTCCAGCTGCGCGACCCGATGAACCTGATGCTGGTGGCCGTCGTCGTGGTGAGCATCCTCATCGGCGAGAGCTCCACCGCCGTCCTCGTCGGGTTCCTCATCGTGGTCAACGTGGTGCTCGGGTCGCGCCAGGAGCTCAAGGCGCGGGCCAGCGTCGACGCGCTCGCCAAGCTGCAGTCGCCGCAGGCGAAGGTGCTGCGCGACGGCAGCATCGGGCTGGTCGACGCCACGGCGATCGTGCCCGGCGACGTCGTGGCGCTGGACGCCGGCGACATCGTCCCGGCCGACGGCCGCGTGCTGAGGTCGGCCACCCTCGAGACGCAGGAGGCGGCGCTCACCGGCGAGAGCGCCCCGGTGGCCAAGGACGCCGGCACGATCGAGGGCGACGACGTCTCCCTCGGCGACCAGTCCAACATGCTGTTCCAGAACACGTCCGTCACCCGGGGCACCGCGACGATGGTGGTCACCGAGACCGGGATGGCCACCCAGATGGGCCGCATCGCCACGATGCTCTCGTCCGTCACGCGCACCCGGTCCCCGCTCCAGCGCGAGCTGGACTCGCTGACGAAGGTGCTGGGGCTCATCGCCTGGGCGGCCGTGGCGTTCATCGTCGTCGTGGGCCTCGTGCGCGGCATGGCGTTCTCGGAGCTGATGCTGCTGGGCACCGCCATGGCGATCTCCGCCATCCCGACAGGGCTTCCCGCGTTCGTGTCGGGCCTTCTCTCGATGGGGGCCAAGCAGCTCGCCGACTCGCGCGCCGTGGTGAAGAACCTCACCGACGTCGAGACGCTCGGCGCCACGAGCGCCATCAACACCGACAAGACCGGCACGCTCACGATGAACCAGATGATGGTGGCCACCATCTACGCGCACGACTCGTGGTTCACCGTCGAGGGTGAGGGCTACCGCAAGCAGGGTGCGATCCGATCGGTCGCCGGGGTGCCCGTGCCGGACTTCACCCGGCTCGCCTACGGGCTCTGCCTCGACAGCGATGCCACGGTGTCCGACGCCGGCGACGTGGTCGGCGACCCCACGGAGGCGGCTCTCGTCGTCCTGGCGGCGAAGCTCGGCGTCGACGCCGAGGAGACCCGCCGGGCCTACCCGCGACTGGCCGAGGTCCCGTTCGACTCGGACTACAAGTTCATGGCGACCGTGCACCGCGTGCCCACCGATGACGGGCCGCAGGTGGTCGTGCTGGTCAAGGGCGGCCCCGACGTCGTCCTCGCGCGGTGCAGCCGGTCCGGAGCCGCACTCGGCGCCGGCCAGGTGCCGATCGCCGAGGCGCGCACCGGCATCGACGACGCCAACGAGCGCATGGGCGAGAAGGGCCTGCGGGTGCTCTCCTTCGCGGCTCGCGTCATCACCGAGGACGAGCTGCAGGCGAACCTCGGCGACCCCATGCAGCTGGTGGGCGACCTCACGTTCGTCGGCCTCGTCGGCATGATCGACCCGCTGCGTCCCGAGGCGAAGGACGCCGTGGCCACCGCGCTGCACGCGGGCATCGACGTCCGCATGATCACCGGCGACCACGCGGTGACCGCGCACGCCATCGGCGAGTCGCTGGGCCTCGGCCCGGGTGCCATCAGCGGCACCGAGCTGCGCGCCCTCTCGGACGACGAGCTCAAGCGCAGGCTCCCGCAGCTGCACGTGTTCGGCCGGGTCACCCCCGAGGACAAGCTGCGGCTGGCCAGGACGCTGCAGGAGCAGGGCAGCATCGTGGCGATGACGGGCGACGCGGTGAACGACGCCGCCGCCCTCAAGCAGGCCGACATCGGCGTCGCCATGGGCAGCGGCAGCGAGGTCACCAAGCAGTCCGCACGGATGATCCTCACCGACGACAACTTCGGCACACTGGTCTACGCGGTGGAGATCGGGCGTCGTGTCTACGACAAGGTCGTCGCCTACGTGCGCTACCAGATGACCCAGCTGCTCGCGCTCGTCATGCTGTTCGTCGCCGCGACCGCGTTCAACGTCAACGACGGCGTCGCCCTCACCCCGACGATGGTGCTCTACCTGCTCTTCTTCATGACCTCGGCGGGCGTGGTCATCATCGCCGTCGACCCGGGCGACCCCGACGTGATGTCGCGGCCCCCGCGCGACCCGAAGCTGACCATCTCGCACCGCGGCGCCGTCCTTCAGTGGGTGGTCTACGCGATCGCGCTGTTCGTCGGCGCGTTCGTGCCGCTGGTGTGGGGGCCGGACACGCCCTCGACCGAGACCGCGTCGGCCTCGCTCACCATGACCTTCGTCGTGATGGCGCTCGGCACGGTGCTCAACGCGCTGGTCAACCGTCGCGACCCGGCGAGCGGGCTCTCGGCGCCCCTGCTCAAGGCGCTGGCGATCGCCCTCGTGCCGGTCGCCATGACGGTGCTGGCCACCGAGCTGCCGCGGCTCCAGTCCGCCCTGCTCACGAGGTCGCTCACGGGCGGGCAGTGGCTGGCGTGCATCGGGCTCGCCCTGCTGCTCCCCGTCGTGGTGGAGGCGGGCAAGTGGTGGCGCCGCCGCCGCACTCCCCCGCCCGCGCTGCTGCCCGTGGAGGCCGTCGTCGAGCCGGCCCGGGCCCACACCACCGTCGACCTCACGGCCGAGCGGACCCCGGTCGCCTGATCGGGTCACCGGCCCTGCGCCGCGCCGTCGATCCGGCGTGGGGCCGCCGGCCGGAGCTGGTTCCGTGGGATCGGCTCCGTCCGGCACGGCCGGTGCCGTACCGTGTGCGCGCGCAGGACCACACGGGGGACACATGATCTCGGCACGTCGGTCGGCCGCCCTGCTCGTCGCAGCGACGGCCCTCCTCACCACGCACCTCGCCGCGGCCGCACCGGCCTCGGCCGTCGCCGGCTATCCCAGCGTCGCCATCACCTCGCCGGTCGACGCGTCGACGGTCGCCGGTGCCGTGGCGGTCTCCGTGTCCGGCAGCCTCGACCCGCTCGGGGCCGCCGTGGCCACGACGATGACCCTGTCGGTCGACGGCTCCCCGGCGTCGTCGCTGCCGTGCGCGGTGCCCGCGACCACGGACTGCGCCGTCACGTTCTCGTGGGACGCGAGCACCCTGACCGGCACGCACACGCTCCAGGCGGGCATGGCCGACAGCCTGGGCGGGACGACGGCCAGCGCCGTGGTGACCGTGACCGTGACGCGGACGTCGGCCTTCCTGGCGGTCACCTCGCCGCACGCCGGCAGCGCCGTCGCGCGGCAGAGGACCGTCGACGTCGTCGCCACGGGAGGCATCCCCGCCGACTCGCCGGCCACGGTGTCCGGCATCTCGCTGTACCTCGACGGGCACTACAAGACGGTGTTCAGCTGCGTCGGGCAGCCCGACGACCACACGTGCACCGCGACGTTCCCCTGGACGACCACCGGGCTGGCCGGCGGGCACGTGCTATCGACCGTGCTCACCGACAGCACCGGAGCGACCGTCGCCAGCGCCCCGGTGCGGGTCTTCGTGCGGACCGTCCCGAAGGTGGAGATCACCGTGCCCACGGTGCGCACCGGCACCACCGCCACCGCCCGGGTGGTGGTGCGGGCCGAGGACGGGCGCACCATCCCGGGCGTCGCGCTCACCGTCACGTTCACGCCGCCGCACCTCATCGGCCCGCCGAGGGTCTACCACGTCACGACGGCCCGGACCGGCGGCATCCAGTGGAAGGTGCCGGTGCGGACCACCTCGACCGTCAAGGCCACGATCGACACGCCGGGCCCGTGGTGGAGCGTGTGGACCGGCCACGGCCTCTCGGAGGCGATCCCGCACTACTCCTGCACGTGGACGCACACCGCCCGGCTGAGCGGCTACGCCACGGTCACCTGCTCGGAGCCTTACATCCCCAAGGGAATCTGGTCGGCGCTGCAGGTGAAGCAGCGCAGCACGTGGCGGCGCATCGGGCAGACGAGCTCCGTCCCCCACAGCTGGACCTACCACGTGCGATCCACCACCCGGAGCACCTACTACGTCCGCATGCTCCTCAGCAACAGCCCCTACTGGGCGAGCCTCTTCACCGCGCCGATGCGCATCACGTTCACGTGAGGCGGGGACGCATGGGTCGCGTCTCGCGACTCGTCGTGGCCGCGGCCGCGACGGCGTTGCTGGCCCCGGCGATCGCGGTGACGTCCGCGTCGAGCGCATCGGCCGCTCCGTCCGTGACGATCCTGTCGCCGGCCGACGGCGCCACGGCCTCCGGCTCGGTCGACGTCACGGTCACGGCCACCTCGCCCTACGGCACGCTCGCCGCGAGCGTGTACGTCTACCTCGAGCAGGCTGACAGGGCGACCGAGGTCCCGTGCCCGGCGCCGCTGTCCCGCACCTGCTCGGTGACCACGACGCTCGACCTCGTCCAGATCACCGGAGGCACCTACGCCCTCGGCGCAGCCCTCCGCGACAACAACCTCGGCACCACCTTCGCGCAGCCGCTGTCGATCACGGTCGTGAACGACAGCGGGAGCATCACGATCGAGTCCCCCGTCGAGGGGGCGACCCTCTCGGGGGTCGTGCAGACGACCGTCACGGCCACGCTGGGCCCCTCCGCGCCCATCGCCTCGCTCGAGGGGGCGTGGATCCAGGTCCGGGACGGCGGCCGCCTCGACCAGTCGCAGCAGTGCAACGGACTCGCCGACCCCACCACGTGCAGCGTCACGGTTCCCTGGGACACGCGCTGGGACGACGGGCCCCACGTCCTGTCCGCGGCGCTCGGCGCGGGCTACCCGCAGCCGCTGCTCGGGCTGGTCAGCCGTCGCGTGCCCGTGGTGGTGGCCAACCCGCCGGCCACGATCGACCTCACCGCGCCCGCGCCCGGCGGCGTCGTCACCGGGATCACGGCCGTGCTCACGCACTCGGCGATCCCGGCCGCGCTCGGGACCACCCCCGAGCACGTCGAGCTCGACGTGGACGGCTTCTCGGTGGGGAAGACGTCCTGCGCCCCGTCGACCGACGGCACCTGCGACGCCACGACGATGTGGGACACCGACGGGCTCGCGGGGGCGCACGTGCTCGAGCCGGTGCTGGTGGACTCCGTCGGGCACCGGATCCCCGGAACACCGACGACGGTCTACGTGCACACCGTGCCCGTGGTCTCCCTGGTGCTCCCGGCGTCGCACGCGGGGTCGACGGTGGCGGCGCAGGTGATCGCGAAGGCCTCCGACGGCCAGCCCCTGAAGTACACCCCGGTGACCGTCACGATCGCGCCGGCCGTCGGCCCGGCGACGGTGCTGCACCTCACGACCACGCGCGCGGGCGGCGCGCGGTTCAGCTTCCCGGCCACCACCAACGCCCGGGTGACGGCCGATCTCGCCGCGGGCGTCTGGTGGGAGGCCACGAGGAAGGTGGCGGCCGCCGCCGTCATCGCGCCCTTCCGCTGCACGTGGACGCGCACCGTCAAGCCCGGCACCTACGCGAGCGGCACCTGCACCGTGCCGTACATCGGCTCCGGCACGCCCGTGTCGATGCAGATGCGCCGGGGCGCGGCCTGGCCCAAGATCGGCTCCGGGCGCACCGGCCGGCACTACTTCCGGTTCCGCGTGCTGTCGAAGTCGCGCGGCATCTACTACATCCGCTTCGCCCTCTACTACACGCGCTACTACACGCGCTCGATCAGCCAGTCGCTGCGTCTGGTCTTCCGCTGATCCTGGCGGCACGTCCGTCATACCCCCTGGGGTATGGTGGTGCGGACGCCGCGCTGCCGGGAGGACCCACGTGAGCACGACCGACGAGCCGGGGCCGGTCCCGTCCCGCATCGCCGTCGACGCCGTCCCGGCCCCGGCCCGCGCCGGCGTCCTCGCCGCGCTCAGGGGCTGGCCGCCCCGCCGCTGGGCCATGGCGGCGCTGACCGCGGTGGCGACGGTGCTCGTCGTCGGCGTGCCGACCGTGCTGGTGCCCAACCCCGTGTTCGGGCGCGAGGTCGCGGTCACGTGGTGGGCGTGGCCGGTGCTGCTCGCCACCGCAGTCCTCGCCGGGCTCGTGGCCGCCACGTACGTGCGCCGGCCGGGCACCAGCGCGCCCGACGTCAGCCGCAGCAGCCTGCTCGGCGGCTTCCTGGGCTACCTCGCGGTGGGCTGCCCGGTGTGCAACAAGGTCGCGCTGCTGGCGCTCGGCTACACCGGTGCGCTGCGCTGGTTCGCCCCTGTGCAGCCGCTGCTCGCCGTCGCCGGGATCGCGCTGCTCGGCTGGGCGCTGCGACGCCGGCTGGCCGGCGAGCTGAGCTGCCCGGTGCCGTCGGGCGGCCAGCCGTGAGCGCCACCCTCGACGAGCGCCTCGACGCGCTGCTCGAGCTGGCCGCCCGCGACATGGACCGCCTCGCGGGCGGGGCCGCCGTGTGCACGTTCACGCGGGCCGGCGTGCCGGTGCCGGGGATCAAGTACGCCGAGGGCCGCTGGGCGGCGCTGCGCGAGCTGCACCGGGCCCGGCGCCGCTCGCCGGACGACGGCTCCCTCGCCGATGGCATCCTCGGGACGTGGCGGGACCAGCTCGCCGCGCTGCGCGAGCGCGGCGCCGGTCCGGACTGGATCGCCTACCGCACGGGCGGCGTCGACGCGCTCACCGAGCTGCTCGAGGCCGCCCCCGACACCGCAGGGACGAGGAGCGAGCCGTGAGCAACGTGATGGGCGCCGAGGCGTGGGACCAGCGCTACGCCGCGAGCGACGCCGTGTGGTCGACCACCCCGAACATGTGGGTGGAGCAGGTCGCGGCCGACCTGGCGCCGGGCACGGCGCTCGACCTCGGCGCGGGCGAGGGCCGCAACGCGCTGTGGCTCGCCGAGCGCGGGTGGCGCTCCACCGCCGTCGACTTCTCCGCCGTCGCGCTCGAGCGCGCCCGCGCGTGGGCCGCCACGCGCCTGGGCGAGCACGCCGACCGGCTCACCACCGTCGTGGCCGACCTCACCGACTACGCGCCGCAGGCGGCGTACGACCTCGTGCTGGTGGTGTACATCCAGCTGCCGGCCGAGCCGCGCCGCACGGTGCTGCGCTCGGCCGCGGCCGCCGTGGCCCCGGGCGGCCGGCTGCTCGTCATCGCGCACCACACCGACAACCTCGCGCACGGCCACGGCGGCCCGCAGGACCCGGCCGTGCTCTACACCGCGGACGACGTCGCCTCCGACGTCGAGGGGCTCGGCCTGCGGCCCGAGCGGCTCGAGACCGTGCAGCGGCCGGTCACCGTCGAGGGCCGCGAGGCGCACGCGCTCGACGCCCTCGCCCTGTTCACCCGCCCCTGACCCCTCCGTCGTTACTGCCCGAAAGCGCGGATCCGGGCCGGATCTCCGCGCTTTCGGGCAGTAACGTCGGGGTCAGGCCGGGGGGACGAGCCAGCGCAGGTGCTCCCGGTCGCCGAGCAGCTCGAGCCGGCGCCACAGCACGCTCGAGGGCACGGCCTGGCTCGGGTGGCAGGTCACGGCGACCCGCTGGCGCTCGCGGTCGACGTCGAGCACGACGTCGACGAGCCCCTCGCCGGCCCCCGCGAACGGTGCGCCGGACTCCGCCCGCAGCTGGTCGGCGACCGCGCCGGGCAGGGTCCACGCCAGCACGCCGAGCCCGCGGTCCGCAGCGCACCGGACCGCGGCCTCCGTGGCGCGCACGTGGTCGGGATGACCGGTGACGCCGGTCGTGTCGAACACCAGCAGCCCGTCGGCCGCCTGCTCCTCCACGGACTCCGCCACCCGGGCGGCCAGCTCGTCGACCGGCGTGCGCTCCAGGGCTCCGTCGGCGTAGCCGAGCAGCCGCACCGACCCGATGCCCAGTGCCCGCGCCGCCGCCTCGAGCTCGCCCTCCCGCACCACCGCGAGGTCGCCGTCGACCCCGTGCAGCGTGGACGCCTCGCCGTGGGTGAAGCACAGCACGGACACGCGCGCCCCGGCACGCACGAAGCCGTCGACGACGGCGCCGAGCCCGAAGGACTCGTCGTCCGGGTGGGCCACCACGACGAGCACCGACGACCAGGCGGGCAGCGAGCGCCCCACGTCCCTCGACGTCGTGCCCACCGATCCCTGCGTCATCGCCCCTCCTCGACTCGTACCGCCTCGTCCGTGCGACGACGCGGACCCGCGTGAGCAGCACCACACCGCCGGCCGGTATCCCTGCGCGGGCCCGGCCCGTCCATGGCGGGCCAGGTCCACCACGAGGAGGAAGCCATGACCGTCAACGAGAGCCCGCTCGACCGCATCCTGCGCACCGTGCTCGCCGTCGCCGCCCTGGTCGTCGCGTTCGCGACGGGGGCCGGCAGCGCGCTGGGCATCGTCCTCATCGCACTGTCCGCCATCCTCCTGGTCACGGCCGCGATCGGCTACTGCCCGCTCTACCGTGTCCTGGGACTCAGTACCGTGCGGGCCGCGGCCCGGACCGGGGACCGGTCCTGACCCGATGTGACAGGAGGATACCCCCGGGGGTATGCTCGAGTCCTCCCCACCACCCACGGAAAGAGGTTCCCTCCATGTGCAGCCCCGCCGTCTGTCGTTCCTGCGGCAAGGTCACCTACTCGGGGTGCGGCATGCACGTCGACCAGGTGCTCGGCTCGGTCGCCCCGGAGCAGCGCTGCACGTGCCGGTGACCCCTGCGGCCACCGCCGCGGAGCACCACGCACGGCCGCTGGCCGACCAGCTCACCGACGAGGTCCCCGGCCTGCTGCGGTACGCGCGCACCCTCGTGCGCGACGCCGCGGCGGCCGAGGACCTCGTCCAGGACACCGTGGTCCGGGCGCTCGAGCGCGCGGACGGGTTCCGCGGCGACTCCTCGCTGCGCACCTGGCTGCACCGGATCCTGCACAACCTCGCCGTCGACGCCGCCCGCGCCCGGCGGGAGACCGTCGTCGACCCCGGAACCGCGTACGCCGACGGCGTCGAACTGCTGTGGCAGGACCCGGCGTACTCCGTCGACGCGGCCGAGGTGGTCGAGCGCGCCGAGCAGCGCGAGCTGCTCGAGGACGCGCTGCTGCGCCTGCCCGCCCTCTACCGCTCCACGGTGGTCCTGCACGACGGGTGCGGCCTCACCGTCGGGGAGATCGCGGACCTCGACGCCATCGGCGTCCCCGCGGCCAAGGCCCGCCTGCGCCGCGGCCGGATGATGCTGGTGAGCGAGCTGTCCGGCGCGCGCCGCCGCCCGGCCTCCCCCGACGTCCCGCTGCGCTGCTGGGACGCGCGCAGCCTGGTGTCGGACTACCTCGACGACGACCTCGCCCCCCGCGAGCGGGGGCTGCTCGAGCGCCATCTCGCCGCGTGCCCCACGTGCCCCCCGCTCTACGCGGGGCTCGTCGGCGTCCGCGACGCGCTCGGCGCACGGCGCGACGACGACGCCGCCGTCCCCGTGCCGCTGCGCGAACGGCTGGCCGCGATCACGTCCGCCGCACGGCCCTCCGACGTCGCCGGGGAGGCGTGATGGACCAGACCCTCACCCTCGTGGTGATCGCCGCAGTGCTCGGCCTCGTCGTGGGCCTGCTCGGCGGCGGCGGGGGCATCCTCGCCGTGCCGCTGCTCGTGGCGGTGGGGCAGCCGTTCCTGGTCGCGTCCTCGCAGTCGCTGGTCATCGTCGCGGCCGCGGCGACCGCCGCCCTCGTCCCCCACCACCGCGCCCGCCGGGTCGACTGGCGGGTCGGTCTCGTCTTCGGTGCGCTGGGCTCGATCGGCGCCGTCGTGGGCGCGCGGCTGGCGCAGTACGTCGACCCCACCTTCCTGCTCGCCGGCCTGGTGCTGCTGCTGGTCGTCGGCGCCGTGATGATGCTGCGCGGTGCCGCGCGCGAGCGCAGCCGCGTGCTCGCGCACGCCGCTGTGGGCGCCGACCACCTGGAGATGGCCGGCGGGGCCAGCGTCCCCGCGATCCCGCACCTCGACGGGACCGCCCCGGTCGGGCAGGGCGGCCTGGCCGGGCGCGTGCGGCTCGTCGCGCTCGCGTCGTCGGTCGGCCTGGTGACCGGCCTGCTCGGCGTCGGCGCAGGCTTCGTCGTCGTGCCGGCGCTCGTGAGCGCCATGCGTCTGCCCATCAAGAAGGCGACCGCGACCGCGCTCGTCGTCATCGTCGTCAACAGCGTGGTGGCCGCCGCCGTGCGCCACGACTCGCAGGGCAGCCTCGGCGTCACCGTCGCGCTGGCTGCCGCCAGCGCCGCGGCGGCCGTGGTGGGGGCGCTGCTCTCGCGCCGGGTGCCCGGCTACGCCCTCTCGACGGCGTTCGGCGGCCTCATGGTGCTCGTCGCCGTCTACACCGTGTTCCACGCCGCCACCGCCTGAGCCGCCCTTGCGCGACGTCACTGGTGGAACGGCTGCTTCCCGCCGTCGGACACGACCGTTTCACCAGTGACATCCGCTGAGAAGTCGGCGCGGGTCACGCGCGGGTGCCGGCGGGGCCGGGCTGCGACGACAGCGGCAGGCGCACGGTCATGCGGGTGCCGCTGTGCCCGTCGGAGGCCGCGGCGACCGTGCCGCCGTGGGCCACGACCAGCTCGCGCACCACGGCGAGCCCGATCCCCGAGCCCGCGACGTCGGAGTCGGCCCGGCCGCGCCAGAGGCGCTCGAACACCGAGGGCAGGTCGGCCGGATCGATGCCCGGACCGGTGTCGGCCACCTCGAGCACGGCGCCCTCGGAGTCGCGCCCGACGCTCACGAGCACGTCGTCGCCCGACCGGCAGTGCCGCGCCGTGTTGAGGGCGAGGTTGGACACCACCTGGTGCAGCCGGTCCGCGTCCCCGTCGACGACGACGCCGGGCGCGATCGCGGTCCGCACCGTGAGCCCGGCACCCGTCATCGCCGGGCGCGCCGCCTCGACCGCCTCGGCCACGAGGGCGCCGAGGTCCAGCGGCGCGCGGCGCAGCTCGAGGCGCGCGGACTCGGCCGCGGACAGCGACGCGAGGTCCTCGACGACGCGCCCGAGACGCCGCGACTGCTCGTGCAGGGCGGCCAGGCGCGCCGCGTCGGGCTCCACGTAGCCGTCGCGCAGCTCCTCGAGCCCGGCCTGCAGCGCGGCCAGCGGCGTCCGCAGCTCGTGCGCGAGGTCCGAGGCCATGCGGCGACGCGAGGCCTCCGAGCCGGCCACCTCGTCGGCGGTCGCGTCGAAGGCCCGCACCAGCTCGCCGATCTCCCCCGGCGCGTCGGCGTCCTCGGGCGCGGACCGGGCCTCGCGGTCGCCCGCGGCGAAGCGGCGGGCCGTGGCGGTGAGCCGCACCAGCGGCCGTGTGATCCGGCCGCTGACGAACCACGCGACCACGACGGCGGTGATCACGGCGGCCGCCGCGGCGAGCAGGATCCAGGTCCAGGCGACCTGCTGGGCGCTGCTCGTGGTGGAGGAGCCGAACGCCAGCACGGCCGTGCCGACGGTGGTGCCGTCGACCACCACCGGCGCGGTCACGACGTCGGTGCCGGCGATGCCCATGCCCGCCATGCCCATGCCGTTCGCGCTGCCGTTCCCGTTGGCGCTTCCGTTGCCGTTCGCGCTGCCGTTCCCGTTCGTGCCCCCGTTGCCCATGCCGTTGCCCATCCCGACCGCACCGGACCCGTCGCTGGGACGCACCACGAGACGGGCGCCCGCGTCCGCGGCGATGGTGTCGGCTGCGGTGAGGTCGGCGTCCGTCCAGCCGCCGGCGGCGCGGTAGGCGCTGCCCGCGGCGGCCGCGGCGGACGTCGCGGCGGTGCTGCGCGAGGACTGCTCGCTCGTGGCCAGGCCGCGCGCGGTGCCCAGCAGCGCCGCCAGCGTGAGCACGCCGACCGACGACAGGGCGACGACGAGGAACGCCAGCAGCAGTCGGCGCCCGAGCGGGCTGCCGCTGCCGGCGGCGCGGGGCTCAGGCGTCACGGCGCAGCCCCAGCCGGTAGCCCGCACCCAGCACCGTCTCGAGGATGCTCGCCCCGTCCGGACCGAGCTTGCGGCGCAGGTTCTTCACGTGCGAGTCCACCGTGCGCTCGTAGCCGGCGTACTCGTAGCCGCGCACGCGGTTGACCAGCTCGGCGCGGGAGTAGACGCGCCCCGGGGCGTCGGTGAGCGCGAGCAGCACGCCCCACTCCGTCGGCGTCAGCTCGAGCTCCGCGCCGTCGAGGGTGGCGACGTGGCGGGCCCGGTCGATGGCCAGCCGTCCGCCGCCGAAGGAGGTGGACCGCTCCCGGTCGTCGAGGTCGTGGCGGCCGAGCACGGCCGACACGCGCAGGACGACCTCGCGCGGGCTGAAGGGCTTGGTGACGTAGTCGTCCGCACCGCGCTCGAGCCCGGCGATGCGGTCCTCGACCGAGCTGCGCGCGGTGAGCGCGATGACCGGGACGCGCACGGTGGTGGCGAGGCGCAGCACGTCGAGGCCGTCGATGTCGGGCAGCCCGAGGTCGAGCAGGACGAGGTCGGCCGCACCGGACTCCAGGTGCGTCATCGCCTCCGACCCGGTGCCCGACGTGATCACGACGTGGCCCGCCCGCTCGAGGTAGCGCCGCAGCAGGTCGCGGATGTCGCGCTCGTCCTCCACGACCAGCACCGTGCTCACCCGACCATGGTGCTCGATCGGCGGCGTCGCAGTCGCGCGCTCACCCTCCTGCGCGCCGATCTCCACGCCGTCTCCACACCGAACGCACCAGGCCTGCACCTCCGCCGCCGAGCCTGGTCGCGTCACGGACCGACGAGGTCCACCGGTCGAAGGAGACTCCGATGCGTCGCACCACCCTCGTCACGAGCGGCGTTGCCGCTGCCGCCGCCCTGTCCCTGGTGGCGGTCCCCGCCATCGCGCAGGGGGGCGCGCCCTGGACCGGGACCGCCCCAGCCGCGGCGAGCAGCACCCCCGACCCCGACGCCTCGGCGGCGGGCGACACCACCTGCCCGATGGCCGACGACGCGACCGGTGCCGGCCGGGGCTACGGCGCCGGGCCCGGCTACGGCATGGGCGGGATGCGCGGCCCGGGTGCCGCGGGGACGGCGTCCGGGGGCGCCTACGGCATGCGGGGCGGCAACGGGAACGGCTACGGCTACGGGATGGGCGGGGGCATGGGGGTGGCCGCCAGCGGTGTGACAGCGCCGTCGGGCGAGCTCACCGCCGAGCAGCGCACCACGCTGGCCTCGATGGCCGAGGAGGAGAAGCTCGCGCACGACCTCTACGTCGCGCTCGCCGCGCGCTACCCCGAGCTGCGGCAGTTCCCGATGATCGCGGTCGCCGAGACTCGCCACCTCGAGCTCGTGCGCACCGTCCTGGAGCGCTACGGGATCGACGACCCGACCTCGGGGCTGGCCGAGGGCGCCTTCGCCTCCGCCGGGTTCCAGTCCACCTACGACCGGCTCCTGGCGGGCGCGACGACCGCCGACGCCGCCCTGGCCGCCGGCGTCACGGTCGAGAAGGCCGACATCGGCGACCTGCAGTCCGCCACTGCGGGCCTCACCGCCCCGGACGTCCTCCAGGTGTACGCCGCCCTCCTCGCCGGCTCGCAGCACCACCTCGCCGCGTTCGGCGGCTGACCACCCCGGCCCCGTCCGATGCCGCTGGTGGAACGGTTGCTCCCCGCCCCCGGAAGCGACCGTTCCACCCGTGACGTCGCCGCTCGAGAAGGCGGGAAATATACCCCTGGGGGTATGTGTTACTGTCGTACCACTACCCCCGAGGAGGAATCCGCAGCATGGCCACCGTGCAGCTGACCGGTCAGAACTTCGAGGAGAAGGCGATCGGCGACGGCATCACTCTCGTCGACTTCTGGGCCTCCTGGTGCGGCCCCTGCCGCTCCTTCGCGCCCGTGTTCGAGAAGGCGTCCGAGAAGCACCCCGACATCACCTTCGGCAAGGTGGACACCGAGGCCGAGCAGATGCTGGCGGCATCGGCGCAGATCACCGCGATCCCCACGCTGATGGCGTTCCGCGACGGCATCCTGGTCTACCGCGAGGCCGGCGCGCTGCCGGCGTCCGCGCTGGAGGAGCTCATCACCGCGGTCCGCGCCCTGGACATGGACGACGTCCGCGCGAAGGTGGCCAACGCATGATCGTCCGCCTCGCCTCCCTCGACGAGACCGACCAGGCCCGCGCGCTGCGCCGGGGCACCCTGCTCGACGTCCGCAACCCCGACGAGTTCCACCGCGGCCACATCGACGGCGCGGTGCTCATGCCGCTGCACCTCGTGCCGCTGCGCGCCTCCGAGCTCGACCGCCGGGAGACCTACTACGTGGTCTGCGAGTCCGGCGCCCGCTCGGCCCAGGCGTGCTCCTACCTGGCGCAGCAGGGCTACGACGTGCGCAGCGTCGAGGGCGGCATGTCCTCGTGGCGCGCCGCCGGTCAGCCCGTCAGCACGGGTCGCGAGCAGGTGGCCCCGTGGTGAGCCCCGACGACGCCGGGATCCCCGAGGTCGACGCCGCGCGCGCCCGCGCGATGGTCGAGCAGGGCGCGCTCCTGCTCGACGTCCGCGAGCACGACGAGTGGGACGCCGGCCACGCACCGCAGGCGGTGCACGCGCCGCTGCGCACCCTGAGCCTCGACCACGTCGACGGCGCCGAGCAGGTGGTGGTCGTGTGCCGCTCGGGACGACGGTCGGCCGCCGCCACGGCGGCGCTGCGGGAGCACGGCGTCGACGCCCACAACCTCGCCGGCGGGATGCCCGCCTGGCGCGACGCGGGCGCGCCCCTGACCACCGACACCGGCCGTCCGCCGGCGATCATCTAGGAGAGACGTGAAGAAGATCCTGGCCCTGGTGGCCGTGCTCCTGGGCCTCACGGTCCTCACGGGGTGCAGCTCGAGCAGCGTGCAGACCGTCGACCCCCAGGCGTTCCTGAGCACCGCGTCGCAGAACGGCGTCGTGGTCGTCGACGTGCGGACGCCGGCGGAGTTCGCCGCCGGGCACGTGGCGGGAGCCGTGAACATCGACGTCGAGGCCCCCACCTTCGACTCCACGATCGCGACGCTCGACAAGAACGCGACGTACGCCGTCTACTGTCACAGTGGGCGACGTTCCTCCGTCGCGACCGACGCGATGGCGAAGGCCGGGTTCGCCCACGTCTACAACCTCTCCGGCGGCTTCCCCGACCTCGTGTCGGCCGGCGCAACGGTGGTGACCTCATGAGCGAGCTCGACGTCGTCTCGATCGAGACGCCCAACCTCGGCGACCGCAGCTACGTCGTCGGCCGCGCCGGCGGCGCGATCGTCATCGACCCCCAGCGCGACATCGACCGGGTGCAGCAGGTGCTCGACGTGCGCGGCTGGAGCGTCTCGCACGTCCTCGAGACGCACTTCCACAACGACTACGTCAGCGGCGGCCTCGAGCTCTCCCGCGTCCTGGGGGCCGAGTACGTCGTGCCCTCCGGCATGGACATCTCGTTCCCGGCTAACCGCGTGGGCGACAAGACCGAGCTGGAGTCCGGGGCCGGGCTCGTGCGGGTGATCCACACCCCGGGCCACACGCCGAACCACATCTCCTTCGCGCTCAACCTCGACGGGCAGGACGTCGCGCTGTTCACCGGCGGGTCGCTGCTCTTCGGCAGCGTCGGCCGCCCCGACCTGCTCGGGCCGGAGCTGACCGAGCCGCTCGCCCGCTCGCAGTGGGAGTCGATGCGCCGCATCGCCAGCGACGTCAGCAGCAGCGCCGCCGTGTACCCCACCCACGGGTTCGGGTCGTTCTGCAGCGCCACCGCCACCGTCGGCACGGCGTCCACGGTCGCCGACCAGATCCGCACCAACCCGGCCTTCACGGTCGACCAGGACACGTTCGTGTCCGAGCTGATCGCCGGCCTCGACGCGTTCCCGGCGTACTACGCCCACATGGGGCCGGCCAACCAGGCCGGCGCCGGCCCCGTCGACCTCTCCCTGCCCCAGCGCGCGAGCGCCGAGGACATCGCCCGGCGCATCGCCGCCGGCGAGTGGGTGGTCGACCTGCGCCACCGGCGCGTGTTCGCCGCCGAGCACCTCACCGGGTCCCTGTCGTTCGACGTGCACGGCAACGCCATCACCTACCTCGGCTGGCTGGTCGACTGGGGCACGCCGATCACGCTCCTCGGCGCCAGCGAGGACGAGGTGACGCGGATGCAGCGCGAGATGGTGCGCATCGGCATCGACCGCCCCGCGGCGTACTCCGTCGGCTCGCCCGCCGACTGGTCGCCCCCGGCGACGACGTCGTCGTACCGCGTGGCCACGCACGCCGAGATGGCCGAGGCCCGCGCGGCCGACCCCGAGCTGCCGATGCTCGACCTGCGGCGCAACAGCGAGTTCGACGACGGCTACGTCTCCGGCGCCAAGCACGTGCCGCTGCACGAGCTGCGCGGCCGGCTCGACGAGGTGGCGGCGTGGGCGAAGGCGGCCGAGCCCGAGCACGGACCGGTGTGGGTCTACTGCGGCAGCGGGTTCCGGGCCTCGATCGGCGGCTCGATCCTCGAGGCCGCCGGCGTCGCCCTCGTGCACGTGGACGACGACTTCCCCAACGCCGCCAAGGCGGGCCTGCCGATCACGACACCGGAGCACGGCCACCGGCTCGGCGCGACCTACGCCGACTGACGCGACCGGACGCGGTCCCCACCCCGGGCGGGCGTGGGGGCCGCGTCGGCGCGAGAATGGGCAGACCGACGATCGACACGAGGAGACCGGAACCTATGAGCATCAGGCTGGGCGACGTCGCACCCGACTTCACCGCCGAGACCACCGAGGGCACGATCAGTTTCCACGAGTGGAAGGCCGGCTCGTGGGCGGTGCTGTTCAGCCACCCCGCCGACTACACCCCCGTGTGCACCACCGAGCTCGGCCGCACCGCGGCGCTGAAGGACCAGTTCGCCGCCCGCGGCGTGAAGCCGATCGCGGTGTCCGTCGACCCGATCGAGGACCACAAGGGCTGGGCGCCGGACATCGGCGAGGTGGGCGGCACCGAGCTGAACTTCCCGATCATCGCCGACCCCGACCGCACGGTCTCCGAGCTCTACGACATGATCCACCCCAACGAGGGCGACACGTCCTCGGTGCGCTCGGTGTTCATCATCGACCCCGCGAACAAGGTGCGGCTCACGCTCACCTACCCGAAGTCCGTGGGCCGCAACTTCGACGAGATCCTGCGCGTCATCGACGCCCTTCAGCTCACCGACTCGGCGCCCGTGTCGACGCCGGTGGACTGGACCCCGGGCGGACGCGTCATCGTCTCGCCGCAGATGTCCACGGAGGACGCCAAGGCCCGGTTCGGCGAGGTCGAGGAGATCAAGCCCTACCTGCGCTGGACGCCGCAGCCCCAGGGCTGACGCCTGCGTCGAGGGCCCCGTCCGCAGTCGCGGACGGGGCCCTCGTGCGTTCGGGGAACGGCCGAGCGACCGCAGGATGCGCAGACCGCCGGGGACGAGACACGGCGGCCGCCTCGGGCAGGGCGGCCGCCGTGGGTCTCGGGGGGCGAGGGCTGGTCAGGGAGCGCAGCCCGTCGCCGCGGGGGTCAGGGGTGGCTCGGGGTGGTGGACGGCTTCCCGGGGATGCGCGTGGCGTTGCCGTTGCCCGGCGCCGTCGTCGGCTGGCCGTGCGTGCTCGGCTTGCCGGGCGGGGCGGTAGGCCGGTTGCCCTGCGACCCGGGCGAGGCCGGGCGGTGCGACTGCCCCGGCGGTGCCGTCTTCGTCTGCCCCGGTGGCGTCGTCGGCGCGTTGCCGTGCGAGGACGCCGGCCCGTGCGACACCGTCGCGCACAGATCGGCGATCGTCATGTTCTGACCCTCGGCGTAGGCCTGCAGGCTCGCGTAGGCGCTCGAGCCGGTCGCCGGCACGTCGCTCGGGCGGGCGGCGAACGCCTGGCACAGGCCGGGCAGCGCGGCGGCCGCAGCGGTCGAGAGCGGCGGACCTGCAAGGTGCGTCGACGACGCCGGGCCTGAACCGCCCGACGCCGCGCTCGAGGTGTCACCGGCCGCGCCGGACGAGGAGTCCCTCGTGGCGTCCGCGCTGCGCTGTGCCTCGGCGGCCTCCTGCGCCTGGGTCGCGGCAGAGCCCGGGACCACGTGGAACACGTGGTGGACGAAGTCCTGCACGGGGTCGGGCAGCGATCCGGTCGCCGCGGCGGCGACCCCGCCGGTGAACAGCACGATCGCGGCCGTGGCGCCCGCGGCCACCGCCGCGCGTCGACGTGCGCGTGGGGCGAGGGGGACGACCTCGGCGACCGGCTCGGCCTGGGTACGGGCAGCCGCGGCCAGCGCGGCCACCGCCTCGTCGGCGCCGCGCAGCTCGGACTCCGTGCCGGGCGCCTGAAGCGCCGCGACGAGCTCGGCCGCTCGCATCTCGTCCTCCGTCCGGGGGCCGCGCAGGCCCAGCAGCAGGTCCTCCCACGCGGACATGCCGATGTCCTCGTGTCCCGGGGGAGGAACGTCGGAACCGCTCACGGCGTTACTCCCCTCGTCCGCTGGCTCAGCCGGGTCTCCAGCCGCCGCAGGCCGCGGTGCACCAGCACGCGGACCGCCGCGGGCGAGCGCTCCATCACCTCGGCGACGTCGGCGTACTCCAGCCCGGCGACCACGCGCAGGATCACCGCCTCGGCCTGGTCCGGCGGCAGGGTGCGCACGAGCGCGAGGGCGCGGTACGTCGCGTCGTCCTCCAGCACCCGGTCCGCGACGTCGGGCTCGGTCGGCCCGTCCTCGACGCCGGGCTCCCAGGCGGCGGTCGGCCGGCGCGCCTCCCAGCGCACACGGTCGATGAGCTTGCGGCGGGCCACGGTGAACACGAAGGAGCGGAACTGCCCCTCGGAACCGGAGAAGGTCGTCAGCCCGCGGGCGAGCTCCAGCCAGGTCTCCGACGCGGCGTCCTCCGCGTGCTCCCAGGCCAGGGTGCGCAGGTAGCGCAGCAGCGGGGGGTGCACGTCGCGGTAGAGGTCCGCGAAGGCGACCTCCTCCCCCAGGGCAGCACGACGCAGGACGTCGTCGAACCGGTCGCCGAGCATCCACACCTCCTCGCCCGATGGTGGCATCGACCGGTCGGGGCGCACGCTCAAGGGTCCGGCGCCGTCCGTTCGCCGCGCCGGGACCGGGCTGGCAGGCTGTGCCCGTGACCCAGGCGCTGCTCGTGATCGACGTCCAGAACGAGTACGTCACGGGCGGCCTGCCCATCGTGCACCCGCCCGTGGAGGAGTCCCTCGCCCGGGTCGGCGAGGCGATGGACGCCGCCCGGTCCGCCGGGCTGCCGGTCGTGGTGGTCCGGCACGCCGAGACCGACCCCGCCGGAGGGCTGTTCGTGCGCGGCACGCCGGCCTGGGAGCTGCACGCGACCGTGGCCGGGCGCCCGCACGACCTGGTCGTCGACAAGACGCTGCCGGGGGCCTTCACCGGGACGGAGCTCGGCGCCTGGCTCGCCGAGCACGACGTCGACCACCTCGTGGTCGTGGGCTACATGACGCACATGTGCATCGACACCACCACGCGCCAGGCCGTGCACCGGGGGCTCGAGGTCACCGTGCTGGCCGACGCCACCGGCACCATCGACCTGGCCGACGACCTGCCGTCGGCGCTCGTGCACCGGGTCGAGCTCGGCGTGCTCGGCGACGGCTTCGCCACCGTGACGAGCACCCGGGACTGGGTCGACGGGCTCGTCCCGGCGTCCGCAGAGCGGGCGTAGGGGTCCGCGGCGTCCCGCGTGGGGGTCCTACTTTCGGAGGATGGACACCCACCGTTGGGCTGATGGGGCGACCTGGGGTTTCCGTCCCGGCCCGGGGGCGCATCCTGGTCCCGGAGGTCAACGAGAAGTAACTGAGCGGCCACGGAGAGCGACACGCCGACGAGCGGCGCAATCCGCCGATCAGACCACCCGTACGGCGCACCATGTTCCCGTCGCAACATCCGACACCTGATCTGTGCATGCGAGGAGGTGGACCACCGTGACGACGCAGACCCTGTCCGACCGTGAGGTCGACGTGATGGACCTGCTCGCGCAGGGAGTGCCGCTGACGCTGCTCCTGGACCTGGCGGACCCGCGCGGCCCCCACTCCGACGAGCTGTACCTGATGGAGGGCACGGCCGCCTGAGGGCGCCGGCGACCCCCGTCGACGCCTGCCCGCTCCCCCGCGACCCCGCGTGACGACGACGCCGAGCCCGGCTCGTCCGAACGGCCCGGCGCGATTTCACCGGCCCGACCGACCCGGTGTATCCTCGTCGGGCACCATGCGCCGCTAGCTCAACTGGCAGAGCAGCGGACTCTTAATCCGCGGGTTGTAGGTTCAAGTCCTACGCGGCGCACTACGCGGCGTACGTGTGCAGAGGCTCGGTCTTCGGACCGGGCCTCTGCTGTTTCACCTGCGGGGATACCCGATTCGGGCTCGTCTTCTGAACCCATAGACAGAGCCTCCAGAGCCCCTGCTTCGGGGGCGATTTCGGCGGACCTGGGTTCATTCTGGGTTCGGCGGTCCGTGCGGGGCACGAGTGCGGCTGCAGCGGTGGCGGCCTGCTGGCCGACGCCTTCCAGCAGGTGCGAGTACGTGTCCGAGGTGATCGCGAGCGAGCTGTGACCGAGTCGCTTGCTGACGACGGCCATCGGGACGCCGGCGGCGAGCATGAGGCTGGCCTGCCCATGGCGCAGGTCGTGGAGTCGAACGGGGCGCAGGCCGGCCGCGTCGGAGAGTTCGCGGAATCTTTTGGTGACGGTCTCGGGGTGCAGCGGTGAGCCGTCCTCCTTGGTGAAGACGTGGCCACTGTCGACCCAGGCGGTTCCCCACTCGTCGCGTTGCTGCTGCTGGCGAAGCTGGTGGCTGAGCAGTGCACCGATGGTGGCTTCGTCGAGGTCGACGACGCGGTCCTGGCCGCTGGCGGTCTTGACCGGGCCGAGGTGGGTGGCGTGACCGAGCTGGACGATCTGGCGGCGTACCGTGAGCCGGGACCGTTCGACGTCGATGTCGTCCCACCGCAGGCCGAGGAGCTCACCACGGCGTAGGCCGGTGAACGCGGCGACCTCGTAGAGAGGGCCAAGGGGGTCGACGGCGCAGTGGTCGAGGAACGCGCCGAGCTCGTCGGCTTCCCACGGTTGCACGTGGGGTCGGGTGACCCGCGGTAGTTCGACGTCGACGGCGGGGTTGTACGGGATGTAGCGGGCGCGCTTGGCGCTGGCGAACGCGGAGCGCATGGTGGCGTGGATGCGGCGCACCGTCGCCGGCCCCGGCGTGCGCCCCCTCTCCTTCGGCAGGGCCGCGAGGCGCAGGACTTCCTCGACGTGCGGAGGCCGGACGTCACGGAGCCGCAGGGGGCCGATGACGGGGGTGATGTAGCCGGTGATGTGCCAGCGGTAGGAACGCTCGGTCGTCGGGCGCAGGCCGTTGGCGACCTTCTTGGCCAGCCAGTCGGTGAGGAACTCGCTCACTGTCAGGCTTCGGTCATCGGTCCACGCCCCAGTGTTCTGCGCCTCCGCGAACGCGGTCAACGCGGCCTGGGCGTCGGCCTGCGTCGCGAACCCGCCCCGTTTGACCTGGCGGCGTCGCCCGTCGGTGCTGCGCGTCTCGGCCGCGAAGTACCAGCTGCCGTGCTTGCGCTTGCACGCCAACACCTTCCCGGCCTCGTTCGTCACCGGCGGGCAGGGGCAGCGCTTGAAGGTGAACCCGCCACTCATCCGACACCCCTCCTCGAACCCCGAACCACCGGCACCGGCACCGGCGCCGACCGGTGGACCTCTATGTTGATTGTCGGCTCCGCCGCCGACACCGGCAACGGCGCCCGGCTCATCTCGTGGACTCCCGTGGCGCTCACGCTGTCTCCCGCTGACGGCGCTCGTTGAAACTCCCCACTGACGCTCATCGAATTTCCCCACCTGTGTGGCTCCGCCGATGAGGGCGGGTCTCCTTCGAGGCTGGTGGTCTCTGACCACCGACCAGCTCTTCGAAGGAGACCCGCTTTCTCAT